>NZ_RFLV01000005.1 GCF_004920405.1 Pseudomonas leptonychotis | reverse complement strand
TTATCGAATGCGAGTGTTTCGGGCCGGATTTGAACGACCGCTGAGGGCTTACAGACTGCATCCGAACATTGTTATTTGTACGCATAACTTCCTTGTTATCCCGAGCTTTGCTGTGCCGCCTAACGATAGGTTAAGGGGCGGGCTTTAGCCCGTCCCAAGTGAGCGAAGCGAGCGACTTGAACCGCTTGTTAGCGTTAATTAGCAAGGTACTCCAAGACGCTTTCATCTTTTAGGATGTGAAGTACGGAAACCGCTATGGCACTGTTAAATGTTCTTTCTATGTTTCCACCAACACTCGAGTTGGTTATGTCTGTTACTTGGAATTTCTTCTCAAAACCGTTGTCACCCGTAATTGTAAAATCGCTGTATGCCTTAAATACAAAGGTGCTGTGATCAACGTAGAATCTGGAGATTGTTATATTTAATTTCTTGTTCTTATTGCCGGTCACTTTTCCATTTTTAGTGATTTCATTATCTAATTGCTCTGCCAGTGCTCGGGATATCTCTTTGTAGGATGCTTGCCACTTCATGACGTCATCATAGATTATTTTAATTTCGTCACTATTTTCGGAGTTGGTTACAGTGGTTGGGCCTGAAACAGATAATTCATCGATTCTACCGCTTTTAATTTCATATTCTTTGGGTTGGTATTGATAAGTCGCGCACCCGGACAAAAGAAGTGCAAGCAAAAATACTGCTGGTTTCATAGTTATTTCCTATTAATGCTAACTATTAATTGTACGACATGTGATGTCGCGTTTTTGTGTCGCATAATCCGCCTTGTAGGGCTTCGGTTCCTTGCCTACTCTGGTTTTTGTCGCCTGTAACGCGGCAGAACTCAGGGAGAAAAGCGACATGGATGACGGCAAGCCTAGGCTGCTGGATCAGGTGCGTCAGCAGATTCGAGTTAGAAATTATTCCATCCGCACAGAGGCTGTCTACGCAGAATGGGTTAAGCGTTATATCCGCTTTCATCATTACCGTCATCCGCTTGAAATGGGTGGCGCTGAGATTGAAGCGTTTCTTACGCATTTGGCGGTTAAGCGCAATGTGGCCGGCGCGACGCAGAATCAGGCGTTGGCGGCGTTGTTGTTCCTTTATAAAGAAGTATTAAAGGTCGATCTGCCTTGGTTGAACGGGATTGTTCGAGCCAAAAAGCCCAAGCATTTGCCGGTAGTGTTGACGCGGGATGAGGTGAGCCGTGTCTTGGTGCAGATGTCTGGAGTTAAGTGGATGGTGGCAACGCTGCTGTATGGCTCTGGGTTGCGACTCCTGGAGGCGCTGCGTTTGCGGGTCAAAGATGTTGAGTTTGCTCGGGGCGAAGTTGTGGTGCGCGATGGCAAGGGCCAGAAAGATCGGGTGACGATGTTGCCGCGAACTTTGGTTGTGCCTTTGCGTGAGCATTTAGAGTTGGTGGAGGCGTTACATCAGCAGGATTTGGCTGAAGGGTTTGGGCGGGCAAATTTGCCGTTCGCGTTGGCGCGCAAATACCCGAATGCGGCAGCGGACTGGGCTTGGCAGTTTGTATTTCCGTCCGGCAACCGTTCTGTTGATCCGCGTTCAAAGGGTGTCTTTCGTCATCATGTACATGAGAAAACCATTCAGCGCGCCATACGTGAGGCGGTTCGTAGTGCGGGTGTGATTAAGCCGGCTACGCCGCATACGTTGCGTCATTCGTTTGCAACTCATTTGCTGGGAGTGGCCAGGATATTCGTACGGTGCAGGAGTTGCTGGGGCATGCGGATGTGAAAACTACGATGATTTATACCCACGTGCTGAATAGGGGTGGCTTAGGTGTACTAAGCCCCTTGGATCGCGGATAAGAAAAAGCCCTGCATATGCAGGGCTTTTTTGTAGCGGACGGGATCGGTCAGCGTTTGCGTCTTAGATCACTTCTGCCCACATGTCGTATTCATCAGCATCGACGATGCGCACGCGAACTTTGTCACCTGGCTTCACGCCAGTGCTAGCGATAAATACGCTGCCGTCAATTTCTGGCGCGTCAGCGTAGCAGCGAGCGACGGCGCCTTGATCGTCGACTTCGTCGATCAGCACGTCCATTTCTTGACCGACCTTCAGCTGTAGGCGGGCAGTGCTGATGGCTTGCTGGTGGGCCATAAAGCGGTCCCAGCGGTCCTGTTTAACGTCATCCGGTACGTGGTTGTCGAGCAGATTGGCGGGTGCGCCTTCTACCGGTGAGTATTGGAAGCAGCCCACGCGGTCGAGTTGCGCTTCGGTCAGCCAGTTGAGCAGGTATTGGAAGTCTTCTTCAGTTTCGCCGGGGAAGCCCACGATAAAGGTCGAGCGGATCGTAAGTTCGGGGCAGATTTCGCGCCAGTTCTTGATCCGCGCCAGGGTCTTGTCTTCGAAGGCCGGGCGCTTCATGGCTTTCAGCACTTTCGGGCTGGCGTGTTGGAAGGGGATATCCAGGTACGGCAGGATCTTGCCGGCGGCCATCAAGGGGATCAGCTCGTCGACGTGTGGATAGGGGTAGACGTAGTGCAGGCGCACCCATACACCCATGCTCGAAAGCGCCTCACACATTTCCGTCATGCGGGTTTTCACTGGCTGGCCATTCCAGAAGTCGGTCTTGTACTTCATGTCGACGCCATAGGCGCTGGTGTCTTGAGAGATCACCAGCAGCTCTTTGACGCCGGCTTTGACTAGGCGCTCGGCTTCGCTCAGCACGTCACCCACTGGGCGGCTGACCAGCTTGCCGCGCATTGAGGGGATGATGCAGAAGCTGCAGCTGTGGTTACAGCCTTCGGAAATCTTCAGGTAGGCATAGTGGCGTGGGGTGAGCTTGATACCTTGTGGCGGCACCAGGTCGATCAGTGGGTTGTGCGAAGTGGACGGTGGAACCACTTCATGCACAGCGTTGAGCACTTGCTCATATTGTTGCGGGCCGGTGACTGAGAGCACGCTGGGGTGTACGTCACGAATTGCGCCTTCTTCCACGCCCATGCAACCGGTGACGATGACCTTACCGTTTTCCTTAATCGCTTCGCCGATCACTTCCAGGGATTCGGCTTTGGCGCTGTCGATAAAGCCGCAAGTGTTGACCACCACCACATCGGCGTCCTGATAGGTCGACACCACTTCATAACCTTCCATGCGCAGCTGGGTCAGGATGCGCTCGGAGTCCACCAGTGCTTTGGGGCATCCGAGACTCACAAACCCAACTTTGGGTGTAGTAGTTGACATTGGGCTTACCTCATCGGGCGCTCTGGGTGGCACCGCTGATCAAAAAGTGCGCAATTCTAGCGGTGCTTGGTGAGATTATCCAGCACCGTCGATAGCTTGGTGTGCCTAGCGTGACAGTAAACTTTTTGGGGTGGATTACCTGCAGTACATGCACCTTGGTCCCGTTAAATGAATCTGCGTCGTGAATACTGTGAAGGATGACGTACTCCCGATGTTGGGCTATCGCTCAACGGGCACTTTTGGCTGATATTGGCGGGTCTCAGTCGGCAGCAGTCGGCCAGGTGCAGACATTCACTGAATCTTGTCGGCGCTAGCTCAACAATATTTTTTGAGCCGGTTTGTTCTTGCTTTCTATAGCCAGTTCAAGTGGCGTTAGGCCTCTGCGGTTGCGCACTTCACGGTCGGCCCCGGCTGCTAAAAGTGGGGCAATACAGCTGTTTGCTCTGTATATCACGGCTTCGTGCAATGCGAAGTCCAGTGAGTTAGCTGAATCGATGATGGGCTTGTTTGGATCAACCCCCTTTGCGAGCAACAAAAGAACTATCTCCAAGTTATTGTTACTTACGGCTCGTCTAAACGGGTGGTACCTAGAGTTTGTCGGTGCATCAAATGGCAGGCCCATTTCAATTAGCCTACTGGCCATTGCTGGCGGTGCCTCTTTGTTAATTTGCTGCGTTAGACATTCGAAAGCGGCTTGCAGCAGCGGGCCTTCAAAGGCAGGGCATGCTGTAGATCGGCTGCGTTCGGCCAAGTCTTGCAGCATGGCTTCATTCATGCCGGCCTGATCGGTAATGTAATAGGCCAGAAGTTGCTCTCCATCGGCCTCAGTGCCACTCCCTATGCAAGGCATAAAAGCATGATCGCCGAGGCGCCAGAGTTGGTCTAAGGCCACATGATTACCTTCTCTCAACGCTATAGTCAGTAACTTATGGCGTTCGAGCTCTGTCGGTGGGCTTGCAACCAATAACTCGTTGAAACGTTGGTGGTCGTGAACGCGAACAGCCCCAGACTGCTGTTCTAGTATGTTGTCTGAGCGCGCCGATTCGGGCAATTCCAGGGTCGCGCCGTGGGCTAGCATCAACTCGCGCAGTTGGGCATGCCTAACGCTTGCCAGAGGAGTGCCTTGCTCTGGCGAATAGCGATTCAGGTCCGCACCATTGGCCAATAATAGTTCGGCAGCCAAGGTGGCGCGCTCGGGGTGCGATCTCAGGTTGCATGATGAATCCGCAAGCACATGGAGCGGCGTACGACCACTTGGGGCTTGTTCATTCACATCGGCCCCTGCGTCCAACAGAGCTTGGATCAGTCTCAGATCGAAGGTATATGCCGCCATCTGGAGGGGAAAGTAGGGCATGTCATAGCTTGGAAGGGGGCCACTTACCAGGGTTACTGGATTAACAATCGCACCTGCCTTGAGCAGATCGATAATTACATCCGTTGGCATAGGGTCGCTATTAGTACGCTGCGCCGTGCGCAACATCTGAATCAGTAATGGTATGGGGCCTACCATCGCGTTTGGGTCCATTCCATGTAGAGTCACCATTTCACCCACCAACTCAAACCGCTTCTTTTTGAGCAACTGCCAGACTTCCTCCATCGGATCAATCTTGCGAAGCGCAGCCTCATACTGCTTACGAGTAATTGAGCGGGTAGCGCTGGCCCATACGCCTTGGTTGGGATTCCCGTCGAGGCCGTACTTACAGGCCATTAGCTTGCATCCCAGCTTCAGTAGCTGTGAAGAAATCGTGGGAGAAGGAAACTGTGCCGAATCTCCACCAATTAACGCCTCCACCTTAATCTGATCGAAGCTGCTGTCTTCCAGCCAGAGGGCGGGGTTTGCGCTCTGTGACTCTATTCCCAGCACTGCAATTAGCTGTTGTGCTCTGGCCTCATCAGAGACTTGGGCGTTTGCCTCTAAAAGCACCCGGTGTAGCTCCCTGGCTTCGGCTCGGGTGGAAAAATGCAGTTGATAGACAAGGCGCACTTCAGACATATCGGTTCCTTCCGTAGTTGTGGGCTGGAAATGTATTTCTTAGGTTCTTTTGGGGCAGGATGAGGCATCAGCATACCGATGCTGGCGCGAGCAAACCATTTTGCTTTCACAGAAAAAATGGCAGCTAGTCGAGCGAGATATGGCGATTGTTGTGCCTATACTTGCCTGTTTTCAAAGGCCACTTCGGGTCGTTTTCTGCCCGACGCGACTGGCTGCTATTGGCCGGTCGTTGCCGCTTACGCGAGTTAATAACTCGTCAGGTGTCATGCCACCAAAAAGGCCCGGTACCGCAGGTGTTGCCTGCGGTATCGGGCCTTTTTGGTGCCTGAGGATCTTGTATAGATCAACTAACGCTAGGGCATCCGAGTGAAACGAAGCCGACTTTTGGCGTGGCGGGGGTGGACATGGCGTTAACCTCAGGCGTGTACGGACGGATGCTGGGCGCTTGCTGCGCCTCTGATCAAAAAGTGCGCAATTCTAGCGGTGGCGCTGCCAATTGACCAGCACTGAACGTCGCCCCGATTGGTTGTGACGTTCGCTGTTTCAGCGGTGCTTGTTGGGCAGGATGCGCGTGAGCGTGTTATCCCGCGCAACAAAGTGATGAAGTAAGCCGGCAGCAGCATGCAGGCCGATTAACCAGTAACCCGCGGTGCCGGCCAGTTCGTGCCATTCCTTGATCTGTCCTGCCAGTTCCTTGTTCGGTGCTAGCAGTGCTGGCAGCTCCAATCCGAAGAAAGGAATAGGCTTGCCGGCCGCGCTCAAGATCAGCCAGCCGGCCAGTGGTGCGCCGATCATCAGGCCGTAAAGGGCGACGTGCATAAATTTTGCGGGGATAGCTTGCCAGCGGGGCAGGGCGGGCGCTATTGCAGGCGTTGGTGCGATTATGCGTGCCAGCAGGCGTAGCCAGACCAAGGTGAATACTGTGAGGCCGAGCATAAAGTGCCATTGCTTGAGCAGCTCACGGGTATCGCTGCCTTTTGGGAAGTTGCCCTTGAGTTCGATGCAGGCATACACGCCGGCAATCAGGATTAACATCAGCCAATGCAGCGTAATGGACAGGCTGCCATAACGTAATTCAGTATTTTTCCAGGGCATGGTGGTGCGGGCTCCAAGGCTGTAAGTGACATTCGCCTCTAGTTTAGGCAGGCAAACCTTACGCTTTCCTGAGCTTGCTCACTTAATTCGCGCACAAACAAAAAGGCCACTCGATTGAGTGGCCTTTTTGAGTATCTGGTTGCGGGAGCCGGATTTGAACCGACGACCTTCGGGTTATGAGCCCGACGAGCTACCAGACTGCTCCATCCCGCGCCGGCTATTCTATATAGAAATCGACTGCTGTCAACAAAATAGTGTTTTTAATCAAATGCTTAGGTTTGTTAGCTGCAGGAAACAAAAAAGGCCACTCGATTGAGTGGCCTTTTTTGAGTATCTGGTTGCGGGAGCCGGATTTGAACCGACGACCTTCGGGTTATGAGCCCGACGAGCTACCAGACTGCTCCATCCCGCGCCGGCAATTCTATACAGAAACGATCTTTTGTCAATTGATTAGTGGTTTTTAATCAATAGCTTAAATCGGTATAGCGGAAAAGCAAAAAGGCCACTCGATTGAGTGGCCTTTTTGAGTATCTGGTTGCGGGAGCCGGATTTGAACCGACGACCTTCGGGTTATGAGCCCGACGAGCTACCAGACTGCTCCATCCCGCGGCGCCAATTCTAGCGTTTTATTGAGGCCTGTCAACCCAAAGGTGAGGGTAAGTTGTGTTTATTCAGTCATTTAGCCAGATTTGGTGCGGCTCACGGCGCCTCAGCTGTAGGCAAAAGCCTGATTGGGTTGGCGCTCATGCTTTCGTCATAGCCTGTTGCCAGGCTGTTGGGCTAGAGTCCGTGCCCATTGAATGGGAGCAGTGTTATGAGTGGTGAATGCAAATCCTGCGGTGTTCAGGTTCCAGTCGGCGCTAAGGCCTGCCCGAGTTGTGGCGCTGCGTTTGCGGCGAAGACCAAGCTGCTGCCATTGGCGGCGTTTATGCTGATTGTCATCCTGATTATCCAGTCTTACCTCGGTAAGCCGGACGATGCACCAGGCGAGGCCAAGCCGGTGGCGCCGGTTAATTCAGCCGCGCAATAGTTGTAGGCTCGATGGAATTGACGATGAACAGCCGCAAGATCATCCACGTGGACTGCGATTGTTTCTACGCTGCGATCGAGATGCGTGATGACCCGCGCCTGGCCAATAAGCCGCTGGCCGTGGGTGGTTCGGCCGATCGGCGTGGGGTGATTGCCACCTGCAATTATGAGGCGCGCAGTTATGGCGTGCGTTCGGCCATGGCCTCGGGACAGGCAATGAAGCTGTGCCCGGACCTGATGATCGTCAAGCCACGAATTGATGTCTACAAAGCCGTATCGCGTGAGATTCAGGCCATTTTTCGCGATTACACCGAACTGATCGAGCCCCTTTCGCTGGACGAGGCTTACTTAGACGTCACCGAGAGCCCACACTTTGACGGCAGTGCCACCCGCATCGCTCAGGATATTCGTCGGCGGGTGTCGCAGGAGCTGCACATCACCGTTTCCGCTGGCGTGGCCCCTAACAAATTCCTGGCCAAAATCGCCAGTGATTGGAAGAAGCCGAACGGGCTGTTTGTCATCACTCCCGACCAGGTGGATGACTTTGTGGCAGCCTTGCCGGTTAGCAAACTCCATGGTGTGGGGAAGGTGACGGCTGACAAGCTTGGGCGCCTGGGGATTCGCACCTGCAGTGATTTACGCGAGTGGAACAAGCTGGCGTTGGTTAAAGCGTTCGGCAGTTTTGGCGAGCGCTTGTGGGGGTTGGCGCATGGGGTTGATGAGCGTGCGGTACACAATGACAGCCGGCGCCAATCTGTCAGTGTGGAAAACACCTTCGATAAGGACTTACCGGATCTTGCTGCTTGTTTGGAGCAACTCCCCGCGCTGCTGGAGCAATTGACCACGCGTATGGCGCGGCTCGACCCCAGTTATCGGCCGGACAAACCCTTTGTCAAAGTCAAATTCCATGACTTCAGTCAGACCACCTTGGAGCAAGCCGGCGCGCGCCATGATCTGGACAGCTACAGCCGATTGCTGAGTGCCGCTTTTGTTCGCGGTAATAAGCCGGTTCGCTTACTGGGGGTCGGTGTGCGCTTGCATGACCTGCGCGGTCGGCATGAGCAGTTGGAGTTGTTTGCGCCTGAGTGATTAAAGCGGGCTAACGCGAATCAGCAAACCGAGGCTGCCGTTGTCGACAAAGGTCAGTTCGCCGCTTTTCAAGCGACTGCTCTGCTTGATGCGTTCGCTGTCACTGATGGTGCCGCTGGCGTCTAGCTGGTTGACCCAGATGTCGCTGTCCAGTTCGATCACGCGACCTGCCTTGAGGCTAATGGTGCCTTCGACGGGGTGATGGCCGAACTGCTCATCGCCGGTGCTGATGGCTACTCGGCTGCTCGATTCGCCCAGGCTCTGGGACCAAGCTTGGTGCAGCAACACCTGATAGCCGCTCGAAGGGTTGAGTTTGCCCGCTTCGGCATTCAGTGCGGTATTTCGGCTATTGCTGCCGTCGACAGGCAGCGCGCTCTGCGCCCAGTTGTCGGGTGGCAGTTGCCCGGCCGAAATCGGTTCGCCCGCTTGGCGAAACACGATGACTTCAACCTGGTACAGACTTTCAGCCAAGGCGGTTGTGCTACCGAGCAGGCTCAGCAGAATAAGTGGCAGCAGGGCCAGGGTGCGGAGGGCGCGCATGGGTCAGTCCTTTACGTAGAGGGGGTCAGGCGCTCGAACAGCGCTTCGAGTGTGTTGAATCGTTCTTCCGGACGCTCCATGGGCACCTGGAATTTAAACATCGTTGCGCCTTCGAACTTGTAGCGATTTGGCGCGCCCTGGATCAGCTTAATCAGGGTCAGTGGGTCGACGCAGGTGTCGGCAGCAAACTCGATGCGCCCGCCTTGTGGGCCGGCGTCGACCTTTTTGATGCCGAGTTTTTCTGCCTGCAATTTAAGCAGGGTGATGCGCACCAGATTCTTGCTCGGCTCGGGCAGCAGGCCGAAGCGGTCAATCATTTCCACTTGCAGGTCTTTCAGGCCTTCCTCGTCGGCGGCGTTGGCGATGCGCTTGTACATAATTAGGCGTGCGTGCACATCGGGCAGGTAGTCGTCGGGAATCAGCGCCGGCACGCGTAGATTGATCTCCGGGCCGCCGCCGAGAGGTTGGTCGAGGTTGGGTTGCTCGCCCTTGCGGATCGACTTCACCGCGCGCTCAAGCATTTCCATATACAGGGTGAAACCCACCGCCTGAATCTGTCCGCTCTGGCCATCGCCGAGCAGTTCGCCAGCGCCGCGAATTTCCAAGTCATGGGTGGCTAGCAGAAAGCCTGCGCCCAGGTCCTGGGCATTGGAGATGGCTTCGAGGCGTTTTTGCGCATCGTCGGTCATCTGCTTGCGCGGCGGGGTCAGCAGGTAGGCATAGGCCTGGTGATGACTACGACCAACGCGGCCGCGCAATTGGTGTAGTTGGGCCAGGCCGAACTTGTCGGCGCGCTCGATGATGATGGTGTTGGCGCTCGGCACGTCGATGCCGGTCTCGATAATGGTCGAGGCGATCAGCACGTTAAAGCGCTTGTGATAGAAGTCGCCCATCACCTGTTCCAGCTCGCGCTCGCGCATCTGTCCGTGACCAATACCAATGCGTGCTTCCGGTACCAGTTCGGCAAGGTCGGCGGCACATTTCTCGATGGTTTTCACGTCGTTGTGCAGGTAATAGACCTGACCGCCGCGTAGCAGTTCACGCAGCAGCGCTTCCTTGATGGTTGGGTTGTTCTGCTCCATCACAAAGGTGCGCACCGACAGACGACGTGCCGGCGGCGTGGCGATGATCGACAGGTCGCGCATGCCGGCCACGGCCATGTTCAGGGTGCGCGGAATAGGCGTGGCGGTGAGAGTGAGGATGTCGACTTCACTGCGCAGGGTTTTCAGCTGTTCTTTCTGACGCACACCGAAGCGGTGTTCTTCGTCGATGATCACCAGACCCAGGTTGTTGAACTTGACGTCGTCCTGCAGCAGCTTGTGGGTGCCGATGACGATGTCGACCTTGCCCTCGGCCAGTTGCTGCATGGCCTCGCTGACTTCCTTGGCACTCTTGAAACGGCTCATCACCTCAACCTTGACTGGCCAGTCGGCGAAGCGGTCGCGGAAGCTGTTGTAGTGCTGTTGGGCGAGCAGAGTGGTGGGTACCAATACGGCTACCTGCTTGCCGCCATGCACGGCGATAAAGGCGGCGCGCATCGCCACTTCGGTTTTGCCGAAGCCGACATCGCCACAGATCAGGCGATCCATTGGTTTGGCGGAGAGCATGTCGCTGTACACCGCCTCAATGGCCGCTTGTTGGTCCGGGGTTTCTTCGAAAGGGAAACCGGCGCTGAAGGTGCTGTAGTCGGCCTTCGGGTCGGCAAACGCATAGCCTTCGCGTGCGGCGCGACGGGCGTAGACGTCGAGCAGTTCGGCGGCGACATCGCGCACCTGTTCGGCGGCCTTGCGCTTGGCTTTCTGCCAGATTTCCGAGCCCAGACGATGCAGAGGGGCTAGGGCGTCATCGCTGCCGGTGTAGCGCGCAATCAGGTGCAGGCTGGCGACCGGCACGTAGAGCTTGGCTTCTTCGGCATACATCAGCGCAAGGAACTCGGCGGCCTGACCGTCGAACTCCATGGTTACCAAGCCCAGGTAGCGCCCGACGCCGTGGTCGATATGCACCACCGGCGAGCCTTCGCGCAGTTCGGTGAGGTTTTTGATGACGTTATCGCCACCGTCGCGGGATTTCTCGCGGCGGCGGCGCTGCATAACGCGCTGGCCGAACAGTGGGCTTTCCGCCACCAGCGCTAAGTCTTCCAGCAGCAGACCGTCATCCAGCGGCGCGATACAGATACCCAGGCGCTCTTTACTGGCGGTGAACGTTGGCCAGCTGTCAAATTCGTTGGGCTTGAGCTTGAGGCGGGCGAGCAACTCCAGCAGCACTTCGCGGCGGCCGGCGGATTCGGCGCAGAACAACACGCGACCGGGGTATTCCTCGATAAAACGGCGCAGCGCAGCCAGCGGCTCACCAGCTTTGGCCTGGATGGCCAGATCCGGTAGCGGTTTGGCATCGAAGCGTAAGCGGCCGACGCCGGTTTCAATGTCGTCCTGGCTGACGACGACACGCGGCCAGTTCTTCAGCCGGGCAAAACAGTCTTCTACCGGCAGAAAAATATCGGCAGGCGGCAGCAGCGGACGTTCCGGGTCGACGCGGCGATCTTCATAGCGGCTGCGCGCATCCACCCAAAACTGCTCGGCGGCTTTCTCAATGCCAGGCAGAGAGAACACTTGGGTGTCGCTGGGTAAATAGTCGAAGAGAGTGGCGGTTTCTTCAAAAAACAGCGGCAGGTAGTACTCGATACCGGCGGGGGTGATGCCGGTACTGAGGTCTTGGTAGATCGGGCAGCGGCGGAAATCCACGTCAAAGCGCTCGCGGAAGCGGCCACGGAAGTCGGTAACGGCTTTCTTTTCCAGCGGGAACTCGCGCGCCGGCAGCAGCTTGATCGACTCGACTTTGTCGATGGAGCGCTGGTTTTCCGGGTCGAAGGTGCGCAGGGTTTCGATTTCGTCATCGAACAGGTCGATGCGATACGGCAGGCTGCTGCCCATCGGAAACAGATCAATCAGCGCGCCGCGCACGGCGAATTCGCCATGCTCATACACCGTGTCAACGCAGCGATAGCCCGCGGCTTCCAGGTTGCTGCGCATTTGATTGACGTCGAGTTGCTGACCGACCTGCATGATCAGGCTGCTGCCAAGCAAGAAACGCTTGGGCGCCAAACGGTGTAGGGCGGTGGTGATCGGCACTACCAAAACGCCGTGTTTTAGCTCGGGCAGGCGATACAGCGCGGCAATACGCTGGGAAATGATGTCCTGATGTGGCGAAAACAGGTCGTAGGGCAGGGTTTCCCAGTCGGGGAAATGCAGCACCGGCAAATCCGGAGCGAAGAAGCTCAGCTCCTCCTGCAGGCGCTCGGCGCTCTGGCTGTCGGCGGTCAGCAGCAGGGTAAAGCGGTTGGCGTTGCTGGCGGCTTCGGCAATCGCTAGGCTCAGCGCGGCACCGGGCAGGTTGCCCCAGTGTTGTTTGCCGGCGGTGGCGGGCAGGGACGGTAGACGCAGTACGGGCACAGGCGGCTCACGGTCAAGGCACAAGGTCGCCGATTGTAGCGGGCGTTGATGCTCGGTGTCAGTTACGACAGTCGTGCATTGCTCATGCTTGCTTGCGCCGTCATAATGTAGCCCCTTTTTTCAGCCCCTACATGTGGAAGGTACTGCCCGTGACTCAGAAGCCCGACCAGTGTCTCGGTGAGTGGATCGATCGAGAAGCCCTTGCGGAAGCGATGATTCCGATGATTGGCCAACTCTACCGTAACAACAACGTGGTCACCTCGATCTACGGCCGTGGTTTGATCAACCGTTCGGTGATCGATATTCTCAAAGCCCACCGCTTTGCCCGTCACCGTCTGGCTGACGGCAGCGAGCTGTCGGTACACGATACCTTCCCGATCCTGAAGACGATGACCGAGCTCAAGCTGGGTGCGGCGTCGGTGGATTTGGGCAAGATGCTCAGCAAGTTCAAGGCTGATGGCAAAGGTCGCAGCATCGAACAGTTCGTCAAAGATGAACTGGCCGAAGTAGCGGGTAGCCAGAACGGCGCCGCCCGCGAAGGCACTGATGTCGTGCTCTACGGCTTTGGCCGTATCGGCCGTCTGCTGGCGCGCATCCTGATCGAGAAAACCGGCGGTGGTGATGGCCTGCGTCTGCGCGCCATTGTTGTGCGTAAGGGTGCTAGCAACGACCTGTCCAAGCGCGCCAGCCTGCTGCGTCGCGATTCGGTACACGGCCCGTTCGATGGCACCATCACTATTGATGAGGCCAACAACACCATTACCGCCAATGGCAACCTGATTCAGGTGATCTACGCCAAAGACCCGAAAGAAGTCGACTACACCCAGTACGGCATCAAGAACGCACTGCTGGTGGATAACACCGGTGTATGGCGTGATGCCGAGGGCTTGGGTCAGCACCTGGCTTGCCCAGGTATTGACCGCGTTGTGCTGACTGCGCCGGGTAAGGGCGCGCTGAAGAACATCGTGCACGGCGTGAACCATGCCGAGATCACCGCGGATGACCAGATCATCTCTGCGGCATCTTGCACCACCAACGCCATCGTGCCGATTCTCAAAGCGATTAACGATCAGTACGGCATTGCCAACGGTCACGTTGAAACGGTGCACTCGTACACCAACGACCAGAACCTGATCGACAACTTCCACAAAGGCGATCGCCGTGGTCGTTCGGCACCGTTGAACATGGTTATCAGTGAAACCGGCGCAGCTACTGCTGCGGCCAAAGCACTGCCAGTGTTGAAAGGTAAGCTGACCGGCAACGCCATTCGCGTGCCAACGCCTAACGTGTCGATGGCTATTCTCAACCTCAACCTTGAGAAGTCCACCAGCCGTGATGAGGTCAACGAGTACCTGCGCCAGATGGCCATGCACTCGGATCTGCAAAAGCAGATCGACTTCGTGCAGTCGCAGGAAGTGGTCTCCACTGACTTCGTTGGCTCACGCCACGCGGGGGTAGTCGATGCCGAAGCCACTATCTGCAATGACAACCGGGTGATTCTGTACGTTTGGTACGACAATGAGTTCGGTTACAGCTGCCAGGTGGTGCGCGTGATGGAAGACATGGCTGGGGTTAACCCGCCTGCTTTCCCGCGCTAAGCGTCGGGTTCAATAAAAAACGGGAGCTTCGGCTCCCGTTTTTTATTGCCTGTTTAGTCAGCCAGTAGGTTGGTGCGCAATTTATCCGACAGGCCGTTGGGCGCGAGCCAGATGCCCAGGTAGGCCTTGGCCAGTGCTGGGTCCTGGCTGGTGTAAGCGACCTTGCCATTTACCTCTAAAGTCAGGCCGGCGCCTGCGGTGAGGTTAAGGGCGTAGCGGTCACCCGGGCGAATATCGCGGAAGGTGGCGTGCAGGTCGTCGATCTGCGAGCGCAAAGGCGCCAGTGTGGTCGCGTCGTGCTGGCGTTCGAGCGTGACCCAGGCCGCCTTGATCACGTCTTGGCTGTCGATATTGCGAAAGTAGTAAAGCTCTAAGCGTTGTGTGAGCGGTTTGGCCAGCGCTTGACTGGCGCTGGCCTGGGCGGGCGCATAGAAGGCCGCGGCGTAGACGTCTGCCCACAAATAAGTCAGTACGCTCTGATTCTTGCGCTCCAGATTGTTCTGGTTAAGCGTGTGGGTGGCTGCGAAATTGGCTTCTTGCAGGCGTTCGCGGTTGTTGGCAAATAACTCGCTGCTCAGCAGCAGTAGGGTGGTGAACACCAGTAACAGGCGCATGACAAGGCTCCAGTAAGTCTATTAGTCCTATGTCTCGCGCTGAGCGGTTGCAGTCAAGCCGCCATCTGTTGCCTTCTGTTACGTTAAACCGGATAAAAGCAAGCGCTTGGGTGGCCAGTGGCCGAGCGCGCGACTTATAATCGGCCAGATTTTTTCCCGCGACCGACATCCTGCCCAGCGTCCGATCTATTTTCTGGCGTTGCGCCGCATTTCTCTGCGTTGGTGTCGTCCGTATTCTAAAAAAGCTTATAAATCAGTGGTTAGGCAAACCTATGATCAAAATAAAACATGGGCTTGATTTGCCCATAACAGGCGTGCCGGTGCAGCGCATCGAGGCTGCAAGGCCCGTGCGTAGCGTCGCTGTCATAGGCTTCGATTACCACGGTATGAAGCCTTCGATGGAGGTTCAGGTCGGTGATCGGGTCAAACTTGGCCAGGTGCTGTTCTCGGACAAGAAGTCGCCAGGCGTGCACTACACCGCTCCAGCCGCAGGCGTGATCAGCGCCATTCACCGTGGCGAGAAGCGTGTGTTGCAGTCCGTGGTCATCGATGTTGAGGGCGATGAGCAAATCACCTTCGATCAGATCGCAGTGGACCAGCTGGCAACTGCTGGCGACGCCAAAGTACGTGAAATCCTGCTGCAATCGGGACTGTGGACCGCACTGCGTGCCCGCCCGTTCAGCAAAGTGCCGGCCGCTGATGCTCAGCCGCGCTCGATTTTCGTGACGGCCATTGATACACACCCGCTGGCCGCCGACCCTGCAGTCGTGATTGCCGAGTACGCCGCCGACTTTGAGCATGGTCTGCAGGTGCTGAGTAATCTGGCCAAGGTGTTCCTCTGCAAGGCTGAAGGTGCCAGCCTGCCGGGTGAACAGCTGAACAATGTGCACACCGAGGCCTTCGCTGGCCCACACCCTGCTGGGCTTGCAGGCACGCATATCCACTTCCTTGATCCAGTCAGCGCCACCAAGAGCGTCTGGTCGATCAACTATCAGGATGTGATTGCCATCGGCAAATTGTTTACCACCGGGCAGCTCTGGACTGAGCGCGTCGTGGCGTTGGCCGGCCCTGTGGTCGAGCAGCCTCGGCTCGTGCGTACTCGTCTGGGTGCAAACCTCAGTGAGTTGGCTGCTGGCCAGCTGCAGCCTGGGTTCAATCGGGTAATCTCTGGTTCGGTATTGGGTGGCCGTACTGCGCAGGGGGCTTTTGCCTTCCTCGGCCGTTATCACCTACAGGTGTCCTGCCTGTCTGAAGGTAACGAGCGCGAGCTGATGCATTACCTGCGTGCAGGGGTGAACAAGCATTCGGTGATGAATATCTTCGTCTCCAAGCTGATGGCTGCGAAAACGTTCGCGTTCTCTACCACCACCAACGGCAGCCCGCGCGCCATGGTGCCGGTGGGTAACTACGAAACGGTGATGCCGCTAGACATCCTGCCGACGCAACTGCTGCGTTATCTGATCGTTGGTGACACCGAGATGGCGCAGAAGCTCGGCTGCCTTGAACTCGACGAAGAAGACCTGGCGCTGTGCACCTATGTGTGTGCTGGCAAGTATGAATACGGCCCGATCCTGCGCGACAACCTCGCCCGCATCGAGAAGGAGGGTTAACTCATGGGTATTCGAGCATTCCTCGATAAAATCGAGCACAACTTCGAAAAAGGCGGCAAGTACGAGAATTGGTACGCCCTCTATGAAGCTGTCGACACCTTCTTTTACCGTCCTGGCAGCGTAACCAAAACCACCGCCCACGTGCGTGACGGCATTGACCTCAAGCGCATGATGATCACGGTGTGGTTGTGCACCTTCCCGGTGATGTTCTTCGGTATGTGGAACACCGGTTATCAGGCCAACCTGATCTTCGCTAACAGCCCTGAGCTGCTGGCGGCGCAGGAAGGCTGGCGCTTCGCCTTGATCGGCTCGCTGGCCGGGTTTGACCCGGGTAGCCTGTGGGATAACTTTATCCAGGGCGCGGCGTACTTCCTGCCGATTTATGCGACGGCCTTTATCGTTGGCGGTTTCTGGGAAGTGCTGTTTGCTTCCATCCGCAAGCATGAAGTCAACGAAGGTTTCTTCGTCACTTCGGTGCTGTTTGCCCTGATTCTGCCGCCCAGCATTCCGCTGTGGCAGGTCGCGCTGGGCATCAGCTTCGGCGTGGTGATCGGCAAGGAAGTGTTTGGCGGTACCGGCAAGAACTTCCTCAACCCAGCGTTGGCGGGTCGTGCTTTCCTGTTCTTCGCCTATCCAGCACAAATGTCCGGTGATGCGGTATGGACCGCTGTTGACGGCTTTGCCGGTGCAACCTCGTTGAGCCTGGCGGCTGCCGGTGGCGTGGAAAACCTCATTGGTAACGGCGTTACCTGGATGAGCGCCTTTGTCGGCACCATTCACGGCTCGATCGGTGAAACCAGCACCTTGGCGATCATGATCGGCGGGGGGGTATTGCTGATCACCAAAATTGCTGCCTGGCGTGTTGTCTCGGGCGTGATGCTGGGCATGATCGGCTTCAGCTTGCTGCTGAATATGCTGGGCTCCGAAACCAATCCGATGTTTGCCATGCCGTGGTACTGGCACCTGGTAGTGGGCGGTTTTGCCTTTGGTATGTTCTTTATGGCGACCGACCCTGTGTCTTCGTCCATGACCAACACCGGCAAGTGGATTTTCGGTGCGCTGATCGGGGTGATGGTGGTGTTGATCCGCGTGATCAACCCGGCGTTCCCAGAAGGCATGATGCTGGCGATTCTGTTCGCCAACCTGTTTGCACCGCTGATCGACCACTTCGTCGTTCAAGCCAATATCAAGCGGAGGCTGGCACGCAATGTCTAGTCAAAAAGAATCCACGGCCCGCACCCTGGTTGTGGCCCTGTTGGTGTGTTTGGTCTGCTCGGTGTTTGTTGCCGGCGCCGCCATTGCACTGAAGCCGACCCAGACGGACAACCGTCTGCTCGATAAGCAGCGCAGCATTTTGGCGATTGCCGGCTTGGGCAACCCAGAAATGAGCGGTAAAGAAGCCAAGGCGCTGTTTGACGAGCGCATCACGGCAAAGATTGTTGACCTGGAAACAGGCACCTTCAGTGACGCCAAAGACCCGATCAAATATGAGCCGCTGCAAGGCGCAAAAGACCCGAGCGAGTCGATTGCCCTGACTGTGGAGCAGGATCTGGCCAAGCTCAAGCGTCGCGAGCGCTACACCATCGTTTATCTGGTTCAGGCCGATGGCCAGCTGGATAAAGTGGTGCTGCCGATTCGTGGCCAGGGCCTGTGGTCAACGCTGTATGGCTTTGTTGCGCTTAAAGCGGATCTCAACACCGTCAGTGGTTTTGGCTTCTACCAGCACGGCGAAACACCGGGTCTGGGTGGTGAAATCGATAACCCGAAATGGAAGAGCCTGTGGCCAGGGAAAACCATCTTTGCCGAGGATGGCAACGTGGCCATCGCCGTCGTTAAAGGTGGCGTAGACCCGAAAAGCCCAAAGGCCGTGCATCAAGTTGATGCGCTTGCCGGGGCAACGCTGACCAGCAATGGCGTCGACCAGCTGATGAAGTTCTGGATGGGTGAAGACGGCTTTGCTCCGTTTATCGCTAAATTGCGCGCAGGGGAGGCTTGATCATGTCGCAGCCGACTATTAAAGAAGTCTTGCTCAACCCAATCTTCAACAACAACCCGATTGGTTTGCAGATTCTGGGTATCTGTTCCGCCTTGGCGGTCACCTCGAACCTGCAAACTGCCTTGGTAATGTCGATTGCCTTGACCCTGGTAACCGGGTTTTCCAACCTGTTTATCTCGATGATCCGCAGCCAGATCCCTAGCTCGATTCGCATGATCGTGCAGATGGTGATCATCGCATCCTTGGTGATCGTGGTGGATCAGGTGCTCAAGGCGTATGCCTTTAGCCTGTCCAAACAGCTGTCGGTGTTTATCGGTCTGATCATCACCAACTGCATCGTGATGGGTCGCGCTGAAGCCTTTGCCATGCAGAACCCGCCGGTGTTGTCGTTCTTCGACGGTATTGGTAACGGTCTGGGCTATAGCGCCTTCCTTGTAGCGCTGGGCATCATCCGTGAGCTGTTCGGTGCGGGTAAGTTGCTGGGCTACGAGATCATTCCTGTGATCAACGACGGTGGTTGGTATCAGCCTAACGGCATGCTGTTGCTGCCGCCTTCAGCGTTCTTCCTGATTGGCCTGTTTATCTGGGCTATCCGTAGCTGGAAGAAAGATCAGGTCGAGAAGCCAAGTTTCAAAATGGCCTCGCAAGTCTCGAATAAGGAGGCCTACTAATGGAGCACTATCTCAGCTTGCTGGCCAAGGCGGTGTTCGTTGAGAACATGGCCCTGGCGTTCTTCCTTGGTATGTGCACCTTTATTGCCATCTCGAAGAAAGTAGAGACGGCAATTGGCCTGGGTATCGCAGTTATCGTGGTGCAGGTCATCACGGTGCCGGCGAACAACCTGATCTACACCTACCTGCTGAAAGACGGCGCACTGGCGTGGGCCGGTTTGCCGGAAGTGGACCTGAGCTTCCTCGGGCTGCTCAGCTACATCGGTGTGATCGCGGCCATCGTGCAGATCCTTGAGATGCTCTTGGATAAGTACGTGCCCAGTCTGTACAACGCACTTGGCGTGTTCCTACCCCTGATCACGGTTAACTGCGCCATCATGGGCGGCACCCTGTTTATGGTGCAGCGTGACTACAACCTGGCGGAAAGTACCGTGTATGGCTTCGGCTCTGGCTTGTCCTGGGCGTTGGCGATTGCTGCGCTGGCGGGGATTCGCGAGAAGCTCAAGTACAGCGATGTACCAGCGGGCTTGCAGGGTCTGGGCATCACCTTTATCACCATCGGTCTGATGTCGTTGGGCTTCATGTCCTTCTCCGGCGTGCAGTTGTAAGGAAGGGATGACGAAATGATCAATGTAGAGATTTTCATCGCCATCGGCATGTTCACCGGCATTGTGCTGGCGTTGGTGCTGATCATTCTTGCGGCACGCGCCAAGCTGGTTTCCAGTGGCGACGTGAGCATCGAGATCAACGGCGAAAAAACCATTGTGGTACCGGCTGGCGGCAAGTTGCTGCAGACCCTGGCGGCCAACAATATCTTTCTGTCTTCGGCCTGCGGCGGCGGCGGTACCTGCGCCCAGTGCAAGTGCGTGGTCGAGCACGGCGGTGGTGAAATGCTGCCGACCGAAGAGGCCGCGTTCACCCGTCGCGAAGCCAAGGCTGGCTGGCGCTTGTCCTGCCAGACTCCGGTCAAGCAGGACATGAAGATCGAAGTGCCGGAAGAAGTCTTCGGCGTGAAGAAGTGGGAATGCACCGTTGAGTCCAACCCCAACGTGGCCACCTTCATCAAGGAGCTGACGCTGAAATTGCCGGAAGGCGAGAGCGTCGACTTCCGCGCCGGTGGTTATGTGCAGTTGGAGTGCCCGCCGCACGAAGTGCATTACAAGGACTTCGACATTCAGCCGGAATATCGTGGTGACTGGGACAAGTTCAACCAATGGAAGTACGTATCCAAGGTTGAAGAGACCGTTATCCGCGCTTATTCCATGGCCAACTACCCGGAAGAAGTCGGCCTGGTGAAGTTCAATATCCGTATTGCTTCGCCACCACCGGGCAAAGATGATTTGCCGCCGGGCAAGATGTCGTCCTATGTGTTCGGCCTCAAGCCGGGCGACAAAATCGACGTGTACGGCCCGTTTGGTGAGTTCTTCGCCAAAGAAACCGAAGCCGAGATGGTGTTTATCGGTGGTGGTGCCGGTATGGCGCCAATGCGCTCGCACATCTTCGACCAGCTCAAGCGTTTGAAGTCGACCCGTAAGATCAGCTTCTGGTATGGCGCACGCTCCATGCGTGAGGCCTTCTACAACGAAGAATATGATCAGTTGCAGGCCGAGAACCCGAACTTCAAGTGGCATCTGGCACTGTCTGACCCGCAACCGGAAGACAATTGGACAGGCCTAAAAGGCTTTATCCATAACGTGCTCTATGAAAACTACCTGAAGGACCACCCGGCTCCGGAGGAGTGTGAGTTCTACATGTGCGGCCCGCCCATGATGAACGCGGCAGTGATCAAGATGCTGGTCGACTTAGGTGTGGAGGAGGAGAACATCCTGCTCGACGACTTCGGCGGCTGATTTATGCTCTATGCGGTACTACGGCCCGTTATTGCTATCAGCTTGCTGGTAGCCCTAACGGGCTGCTTGGTTTCAGAGCGGGTAGAAGAGTTCGGCGGCCCGACGATGGGCAGCACCTATTCGATCAAGTATGTACACCGCTCGGATTCGCCAAGCCTCGACCTGCTAAAGAGTGAGACTGACGCCATCCTGGCTGAGATCGACCAGCAAATGTCGACCTACCGTGACGATTCCCTTATCGAGCAATTCAATCAGGCGCCGGTCGGCAGCTGTCAGGCCATGCCGAGCGCCGTGTTGGAATTGATCGAAGCAGGGCGGGTGCTTCATGAGCAAAGCCAGGGTGCTTTCGATTTGACCCTGGAGCCGTTGCTGAATCTTTGGGGTTTTGGGCCTAAGGCCCGGGCTGAGAAAGTCCCCACGGCTGAACAACTCGCGAGCGCTCGTGAGCGTATTGGTATGCAGCATGTGCGACGTGTCGGCGAGCAGCTATGTAAAGACGTCGACCTTCAAGTGGATTTCAACAGCATTGCCGCCGGCTATGCCGTAGATCGGGTGGTGCAACGTCTGACGGAGTTGGGCGTTAGTAGTTACCTGGTTGAAATTACCGGTGAACTCAAGGCCGCGGGGAAAAAGCCCGATGGTCAGCCGTGGCGCATCGGTCTGGAAGCGCCGCAAGAGGGCAAGCGGGTTGCCCAGCGGGTATTGGCGCTGGATGGTTATGGCGTTTCTACCTCGGGTGATTACCGTAATTACTTCGAGGAAAATGGACGGCGTTACTCGCACACCCTCGATCCATTGACCGGTGCACCCATTACCCACAGGTTAGCTGCGGTCACGGTGGTGGATAAATCGACCTTACGCGCCGATGGCTTGTCTACAGTGCTTATGGTGATGGGCACTGAGCGTGGCTTGGCATTTGCCGAGCAAATGGGGATTGCGGCATTTTTCGTGACCCGTGAAGGTGACGCCTTCGTCACACAGACAACGCAGGCTTTCGAGCAGCTATTTGCTGCAGGAGAAGAGCAATGACCTTTTTAGTGGTGTTTCTAGTCATGCTGTTGGTAGTCGGCATGATGGCTATCGGTGTGATCATGGGGGGCAAGCCCATCGCCGGCTCTTGCGGCGGTATTGCTAACCTTGGGATCGAGAAAGAATGTTCGATCTGCGGCGGTAGCCGTGAGAAGTGCGAAGAAATCAACAGTGAGTCGGCCCCTGATACAAGCGCTTTGGCCTACGACGCGACGAAGCGCTAATCGCCCTGCGGCCGCCCAAGGGCTAGGCTGCAGCAGATGCATTGATTGTCAGGCTGCGTGTGCAGTGCTGACCCTGCCGAGAGCACGGTACAAGTGCTCCGGTGTGATCCAAAGGAGTAAACATGGCGGTCTACAACTACGACGTAGTGGTGTTGGGTTCTGGCCCTGCAGGAGAAGGCGCGGCAATGAACGCGGCCAAGGCTGGGCGCAAGGTGGCCGTGGTCGACAGTCGCCGTGAAGTCGGCGGCAACTGCACGCACCTGGGCACCATCCCGTCCAAGGCATTGCGCCATTCGGTACGGCAGATCATGCAATTCAACACCAACCCGATGTTTCGCCAGATCGGCGAGCCACGCTGGTTCTCCTTCCCCGATGTGCTGAAAAGCGCCGAACGGGTAATCGCTAAGCAGGTCACTTCTCGTACTGGCTATTACGCGCGCAATCGCATCGACTTGTTTTTCGGCACCGGCAGTTTTGCCGATGAGCACACCATCGAAGTGGTCTGCTCCAATGGCGTGGTGGAAAAACTGGTGGCCAAGCAGATCGTCATTGCCACCGGTTCGCGGCCTTACCGCCCGGTGGACGTGGACTTCCAGCACCCGCGTGTCTACGACAGCGACACTATTCTCAGCTTGGGCCACACCCCGCGCCGCATCATCATCTACGGCGCCGGCGTGATTGGCTCTGAGTACGCCTCGATTTTCAGTGGCCTAGGCGTGTTGGTCGATCTGATCGATAACCGTGATCAGTTGCTGAGCTTCCTCGATGCGGAAATCTCCGACGCGCTGAGCTATCACCTGCGCAATAACAATGTGCTGATCCGCCACAACGAAGAATACGAGCGCGTTGAAGGGGTGGAGAACGGTGTGGTTCTGCACCTCAAGTCCGGTAAGAAAATCAAGGCTGACGCCTTTCTCTGGTGTAACGGCCGTACCGGTAACACCGACCAGCTGGGTTTGGAAAATATCGGCATCAAGGTCAACAGCCGTGGTCAGGTTGAAGTCGACGAGACTTACCGTACTGAGGTGCCGACCGTCTATGCCGCGGGCGATGTAATCGGCTGGCCGAGCCTGGCCAGTGCCGCTGCTGACCAAGGTCGTTCGGCTGCCGGCAGCATTGTTGACAATGGCAGCTGGCGTTTCGTCGATGACGTGCCGACCGGTATTTACACCATTCCCGAGATCAGCTCGATTGGTAAAACCGAGCGCGAGCTGACCCAGGCCAAGATTCCCTACGAAGTCGGCAAGGCGTTTTTCAAGGGCATGGCGCGGGCGCAGATTTCCCACGAACCGGTGGGCATGCTCAAGCTGCTGTTCCATCGCGAGACCCTGGAAGTCCTGGGCGTGCACTGCTTTGGTTATCAAGCTTCAGAGATCGTGCATATCGGCCAGGCGATCATGAACCAGAAGGGCGAGGCGAATAGCATCAAGTACTTCGTCAATACCACCTTCAACTACCCGACCATGGCGGAAGCCTATCGGGTAGCGGCGTTTGACGGCCTCAACCGGCTTTTTTGAGCGGCTCCGGCCGGTGGCCTGAGCCGGCCGGGGAGAACCCGTTCAGCGACTCCTGCGACTGGCGTTGGCCTAATCGCGAAAGTTTCTGATCAGGCTTAACGAAAAACCGGCCCTGGCGGCCGGTTTTTTTATGCATGAAGGTTGGGCTGAGGTATTCAGCTCAGTGTCTGTACGGCGATCCCCGGAAAGTCGGTGATGATGCTGTCCACACCGAAGTCCGCCAGGCGGCGCATCAGCGCCGGTTCGTTGACCGTCCACACCGATACATGCAGGCCGGCTTTCTGCGCTTTCAACAGGCGCTCCGGGGTGCACAGTGTCCAGTTCAACGCCAACAGATGGCAGCCGTAATGTTTGGCGACTTTCAGTGGGTCAAGCCAGGCGTTTTCAGCGACCAGGCCGCGCTGCAGATGCGGCGTCAGGTTTTGCAAGGCCCTCAGCACTTCCCGTGAGCTGGAAGTAACGGTGACTTTTTCCGCCAGGTTGTAGCGCGCGGCCAGTTCGGCAATGGCCTTGACCATGCGCGCGGAGCGAACCTTTGAGGCGCTTTTGACTTCCAGTTGCCAGTGCTCGAAATCGCACTGCTGGAATAACTCTTCCAGGCGCGGGATTGGGCAGGGGTTTACGGCGCCAGGCCCACCTTTGCGCGCATCAAGGGTCACCAGTTCGGCGGCAACATGCTCAACCACTTTGCCGCGGCGGCCTGTGGTGCGTTTGAGAGTCGGGTCGTGAATCACCATCAGCTCGCCATCACGCGACAGGTGCAGGTCCAATTCGCAGCGGTGAACACCATGCTGCAGGCATTGCTGGAAGCTGGCTAGGGTGTTTTCTGGGGCCTCGCCTTTGGCGCCGCGATGTCCGTAGATGACTGTCACTGTTGCTCCTTATTCGGCAGGGCTGCGCCAGGCTGATGATGGCGCACACTGTTGATCACATGGGTGTGCTCGAAGTAGACGCTGAACTCACGATAGTCCCAGCGGGTGATTGGCGGGTTACCAACGCTGGGATGCTCTTCATCGGCCAGGCCGAAGCGCTCCAGCACCGCACGTTGCGACTCACCGAGCTGTGGCAGGCGCAGCTCGCCGGCACCTTGCTGGCCGATAGGGATTTGCAAGGTATCGGCATGCGCGCCGACAGTTAGGAGTAGGGCGAGTAGCAGAAACAAGCGCGGCATGGCGGCTCACTATCAGGGTTACAGGGGCTGTTCGCGGGCCTGGCGGCGTTCCAGGGCCTGGCGTTGCAGGATATGCCGAGCCAACAACTGACGTTGTGCGTCGGTGAGGGCTTCGAACTCTGCGCCAATCTCGAATTGTTGCGATGGCAGCTGCTGGCAATGCACCACTTTGGCCCGCAGCAGCAGGCCTAGGGCTTGTGGCATCAGCACCATCTTCAGAGCCAGGTGCGCACCGAGGCTGACAGGCTGGGCGTTATTGAAGCTGACGCCACCCTCGGACAGGCTGACTTTGCGCGGTGTACCAATATCGCGCAGCAGGCTTTGCGCAACGGCCTGGCCGAGCAAGTCGATACGCTTGTTCATTACCTTAAGGTAATTGGCCAATGTGCGATCGCGCTCCGTTATGTGCCGCAGCAAGTGCTGCGACTCGAAGTCCATCAGGTGTAGATCGCTAAGCAGGTTGAACAACGGCGAGTTGTCGTGAAGCTCATCACTGGCAAGGGCTTCTGGGCCCGAGAGCAGGGTGAATTCCAGTGCGATCGTATCGTCGATACGATAGTATTCGCGGCGATCATCTTCATCTTGAGTCGGCATGGCGAACCCATGGCAGCAGTAGTGGTCAGAGTGTAAAGCTGCTCGCCTAGCCCCGCCACAAGGACGTTTCTTTTTCCCTCGAATCAGCCCCCGACATGTTCAGACCTCTGTTTGTATTTATAGGCACGCGTTACACGCGGGCCAAGCGTCGCAATCACTTCGTATCCTTTATTTCCCTGACCTCGATGATCGGGCTGGCGCTTGGTGTGCTGGTGATGATTCTGGTGCTGTCAGTGATGAACGGCTTCGATCATGAAATGCGCACCCGCGTGCTCGGCATGGTGCCGCACGCCACCGTCGAGAGCGCCACGCCGATCAAGGACTGGCGCAGCCTGGCCGACAAGGCGCAGAGCAACCCGCAAGTGCTGGCGGTTGCGCCGTTTAGCCAGATGCAGGGCTTGCTGACCAGCGATGGCAAGGTGCAGAAAGTGCTGATCAATGCTGTCGACCCGGTCGAAGAGGCCAAGGTATCGATCATCGGCAATTTCTTTCAGCAAGGCCGCCTTGAGGCGTTGCAGCCCGGCGAGTTCGGCATGGTGCTGGGTGACAAAGCTGCCGCCAAACTTGGAGTCAGCATGGGCGACAAGGTCACCTTTGTCGCCCCGGAAGTCACCGTCACCCCTGCGGGTATGTTTCCGCGCCTCAAGCGTTTTACGGTGGTCGGTATTTTTCATGTGGGCGCCGGCGAGATCGATGGGCATCTGGCGCTAACCCACGTGCAGGATCTGGCGCGCTTGCAGCGTTGGCAGCCCGATCACGTGCAAGGCATTCGCCTGAAGTTCGCTGATTTGTTCCAGGCCCCGCGTACGGCTTGGGCGTTGGCGCAAACCTTGGGCGAGGGCGATTACTACGCCCGTGACTGGACCCGCACCCATGGCAATCTCTATCAGGCGATTCGCATGGAGAAAGCCATGATTGGCCTGCTGTTGCTGCTGATCGTTGCAGTGGCCGCTTTCAATATTATTTCTACCCTAGTCATGGTGGTCACCGACAAGAAAGGTGACATCGCTATTCTGCGCACCCTTGGGGCGACGCCACGGCAGATCATGGCGATCTTTATGGTGCAAGGCACGGTGATCGGCGTGTTCGGCACCGCGATTGGTGCCGTACTGGGCTGCCTCGCGGCGCTGAACATCAGCAGCGCGATTGCCGGGCTGGAGCATCTGTTGGGCATCAAGTTTCTTAATGCCGATGTGTATTTCATCGATTATCTGCCCTCGCAACTCCAGCTGAACGACGTGTTGCTGGTTTGCGCTGCGGCGTTGATTCTAAGTTTCTTCGCCACCCTGTATCCGGCCTGGCGCGCAGCGCGCACCCAGCCTGCGGAGGCCCTGCGTTATGAATGATCAGGTTATGAGTGATTCGGTTATGCAAGATCGTGCAGTGTTGAGTTGTCGCAACCTCGGTAAAAGCTATGACGAGGGTCCGCAATCGGTGGTGGTGCTGCAGGACCTGCAGCTTGAACTGCACCCCGGCGAGCGTGTGGCGATTGTCGGCAGCTCTGGTTCAGGCAAGAGCACCTTGCTGAATATGCTCGGTGGGCTGGATACGCCGAGCACCGGTAGTGTCTGGCTGGCCGGCGAGGAGTTGTCTGCGCTAAATGAAAAGCAGCGCGGGCTGCTGCGAAACCGTGCCCTCGGCTTCGTTTATCAGTTTCACCATCTGCTGCCAGAGTTCACCGCACTGGAGAACGTGTGCATGCCATTGCTGATTGGCCGTACGCCGATCAGTGAGGCGCGCCAGCGCGCCAGCGCACTGCTGGAGCGGGTTGGTTTGGACCATCGCTTGGCGCATAAGCCATCGGAGCTTTCCGGTGGTGAGCGTCAGCGTGTGGCGATTGCCCGAGCGCTGGTCAATCAGCCGGGTCTGGTGCTGCTCGATGAGCCCACCGGCAACCTCGATCACCACACAGCGCAAGGCATTCAGGACCTGATGAAAGAGCTGAGCACGTCGTCGCAAACGGCCTTTCTGGTGGTCACTCACGACATGCAGCTGGCTCAGCAAATGGACCGCATCCTGCGTCTGGAAGACGGCAAGCTGGTGGCTGCCTGATGTTTCGTCCGCTGAGTATTTTTATCGGTATCCGCTATACCGGGGCCAAGCGGCGCAACCACTTTATTTCCTTTATCTCGATGACCTCGATGATTGGCCTGGCCCTGGGTGTGCTGGCCATGATCGTGGTGCTATCGGTGATGAATGGCTTCCAGAAGGAAATGAGCACGCGCATTCTCGGCATGGTGCCGCACGCCAGCATCGCCGGTATTAAGCCACTGGATGATTGGCAGCGGGTAGCTGACGCGGCAAAAAATAACCCGCAGGTACTGGCTGCCGTGCCGTTCGCAGAGCTGGAAGGGATGCTTTCAGTGCGCGGTGCCATGCAGCCGGTGCAGCTGCATGGTGTTGATCCGGCGTTGGAGCCGCAGGTGTCGATCATCGATCAGCATATGCAGCAAGGTCGCTTGAGCGACCTGCGCGAAGGTGAGTTCGGTGTGGTACTTGGCGAGATTACCGCTCGGCGCTTTCAGCTACGTGTGGGCGACAAACTCGCGCTGATCGTGCCGGAACTGAGCAGCGTGCCGGGCGGTATCAGCCCACGCATGCAGCGCTTGAATGTGGTGGGTATCTTCAAGGTGGGCGCCGAGCTGGACAGCTCGCTGGCCTTGATTCACGTCGCTGATGCGGCGCATATCCAGCGTATGCAGCCGGGTCAGGTGCAAAGTGTGCGCCTGAAGCTGAAGGATCTGTACCAGGCGCCGCAGGTGGCCACGCAGATTATCGGCGAGTTGGGCGCGGGTTATAACGCCACTGACTGGACCCTGACCCAGGGCAGTTTGTTCAGCGCGATGAAAATGGAAAAGACCATGATCGGTCTGCTCTTGCTGCTGATCGTCGCGGTGGCCGCGTTTAACATCATTGCCACGTTGATCATGGTGGTGGCAGACAAGGGCGCGGACATTGCCATCCTGCGAACGCTCGGTGCCACGCCGGGGCAAATCATGGGCATCTTTATGGTGCAGGGCACGGTTATTGGCGTTGTCGGCACGTTAATTGGTGCGGTGCTGGGCATTCTGGCTGCGCTCAATGTCAGCCAGTTGGTGGGTTGGATTGAGCGTTTGAGTGGGCAGCAGGTCATGAGCTCGGATGTCTACTTCATTAGCAATTTGCCATCGCAGTTGCTGCTCTCGGATGTTCTGTTGATCTGTGGGGCAGCCTTCAGCCTAAGCTTTCTCGCCACTGTCTATCCCTCCTGGCGTGCCGCGCAGATTCAACCCGCTGATGCGTTGCGTTACGAATAGGCTAATCTGCCTGAAATAAAAAAGCCGTTACTCAGTAACGGCTTTTTTATTTCAGTTTTGCGCGTCGTGTTGGCGGCGCTTTTCCTGGCGTTTGCGCCAGTTGTGCCGTACCCACCAGCGCCAATAAGCATTAGTGGCGAAGTAACCGATCAATGCCAGCGCTATGCCCAGTACAAATGAGCCCAACAGCAGCGGCTGCCAGTGGGTTTGCAAAACTTGGCCGACCCAGCGAAGGGTGATGTGATCAGGCATTTGCAGGGTAGGGGTGTTGATCAACCAGGCGCCAAACTTATAACTGCAATAGAACACGGGAGGCATGGTGATCGGGTTGGTCAACCATACCAAACCAATCGAGATCGGCAGGTTGGCCCGCAGTGGTATCGCCATCACAGCGGCGGCTGCCATTTGCATGGGCATAGGAATCATTGCCCAGAACAGGCCGATCGCCATGGCTCGGGAAACAGAATGGCGGTTGAGATGCCAGAGATTGGGGTCATGAATTAGGCTGCCCAGAAAGCGCAGGGATTTACTGCCCTTGATGCGGTCTGGGTTGGGCATGTAGCGCTTGAATAAACGACGCGGCATGAAGGCTCTCTGACGGGTAAAAGCGCCGACATTATGCACCCATTGATGGCAGCCTGCTTTCACACTTTGTGACAGCAAATATGCACAAGCTGCCCGGCAGGCTAAATGTTGTATCTGACTCATGGAGCGAGTCTATGCGTACAGGAATTTTGGCGCTGGTAATTGGGCTGTTGGTGCTGCGCTTTCTTCCGGCCCTGCCACCGTTCTGGCTTTTGGCTGTTCTGTCGGCAGCAGGCGTGATGCTATTGCCGTTTCGCAGTTATCCCATCGCCTTGTTGCTGTTTGGTTTCACTTGGGCCTGTGTATGCGCACAGTGGGCGCTGGATGATCGTCTGGCGCCGCAGCTAGATGCCCGTACCCTCTGGCTGCAAGGGCAGGTGGTCGGTCTGCCCGAGGTGACTGATGGAGTGGTGCGTTTCCAAATTGAACAGGCGGTTTCACGTCGCGATAAATTGCCGGACCGATTGCGCCTGTCTTGGTATGGCGGGCCTGCTATACGTGCGGGGGAGACTTGGCGTTTAGCGGTAAGGCTTAAGCGCCCTCATGGTTTAGTCAACCCTCAAGCATTTGATTACGAAGCTTGGCTGTTGGCGCAACGCATTGGCGCGACGGGTACGGTGAAAAGTGGCGAGCTGCTTACACCTGCAAGCGGTGCCGGTGCATGGCGTGACCGCGTGCGTCAGCGCGTTTTGGCAACCCCTGCGCATGGCCGTGCAGGGGCGTTGGCCGCTTTGGTGCTAGGTGATGACTCAGGGTTGTCGGCAACGGACTGGCAGGTGCTGCAAAACACCGGCACGGTGCACCTAATGGTGATTTCCGGCCAGCATATCGGTCTTTTGGCGACACTTTTGTATGGCCTTGTCGCCGGACTGGCGCGCCTAGGTGTGTGGCCGCGTGGCTGGCCCTGGCTGCCCTGTGCTTGCGTATTGGCCTGTGCGGGTGCACTGGTTTATGGGTTGTTGGCCGGGTTCGAGGTGCCTGTGCAGCGTGCGTGCGCGATGGTGGCTCTGGTATTGCTCTGGCGCTGGCGCTTTCGTCATCTTGGCGTGTGGTTACCCTTATTGTTGGCATTGCTGGCGGTGTTGCTGTGGGAGCCACTGGCCAGTTTGCAGCCAGGATTCTGGTTGTCATTTGGCGCTGTGCTGCTTTTGATTCTGATTTTTAGTGGCCGGTTGGGCGCCTGGTCTTGGTGGGGAACCTTGCTGCGCGCGCAATGGGCCATGGCCATTGGTTTGTTGCCGTTACTCTTAGCGCTTGGCTTGCCGGTAAGTGCCAGTGGGCCATTGGCTAATTTGGTTGCCGTACCTGTAGTGGGTCTGCTGATCGTGCCCTTAGCATTGCTCGGTACGCTATTGCTGCCCGTGGCTGGGGTCGGTGCTGCGTTGCTTGAGGGTGCTGGCTGGTTGTTGCATCTGCTGTTCACGCTACTCACGCAACTGGCCTGGTGGCTGCCGGCATGGTTACCCAGTGCTTTGCCATTTTGGGCCTGGCTGCTGGTGTCGGTTGGGGCGCTGGTATTGCTCCTGCCTGCTGCTCTGCCAGTGCGCAGTCTGGGTGTGTTGATGCTGTTGCCTGTGTTGTTCTCTGCGCAGCTACGACCTGAGTATGGGCGGGCGGAGGTGTGGATGCTGGATGTGGGTCAAGGGCTGGCAGTGCTAGTACGGACCCAGGGGCACGAGCTGTTGTATGACGCCGGTCCACGCTTTGGCGAGTTTGATACCGGCGAGCGAGTCGTGTTGCCGTCCTTGCGCGCATTAGATGTGCGCGGGCTCGACCTGCTATTGCTGAGCCATGCCGATAACGATCATGCCGGGGGTGGCGTCGCAGTCTCGCGAGGTTTACCGACCCTGCGCGTGCTCAGTGGCGAGCCTGATAAATTGGCGCCTTCGTTAGAGGCTCAGTCGTGCAGTCGTACTCATTGGCGGTGGGAAGGCGTGCGCTTCAGCACCTGGCTATGGACTGACGCCACCAATGGCAATCAGGCGTCCTGCGTGTTGCGTGTCGAGGCCAATGGTGAGCGCTTGTGGCTGACAGGGGATATAGACAGCCAGGCTGAGCGGGCCCTGTTAAGCAGCGGTCTGTCGATGCCGGCACACTGGTTGTTGGCCCCCCATCATGGCAGCCGCAGCTCATCGTCCACCTCGTTGCTGGCGCAGGTTAAACCATCGTCGGTGTTGATTTCCCGCGGTGCGCACAACACTTTTGGGCATCCTCATGCCGAGGTGGTCGCCCGTTACCGAGCGCAGGGCGCGCGTCTGTACGACACTGCGTTGCACGGTGCGGTGCGGATTCACTTAGGTGCATTCGAGCAGGCGCAGGGTTTGCGTGACCATGCACGCTTTTGGCGGGAAAAATGAGAACGGCGGCGGTCGGCGACGTCGCGACCCTATGCTAGAGTGGCGCCACTTTTGTGAAGGGGATTTGCCACCGTGTGGGAACTGGTAAAAGCTGGCGGCTGGATGATGCTGCCGATCATTCTGTGTTCTATCGCTGCGGCCGGCATCATTGCCGAACGCCTCTGGACGCTGCGGCCGAGCCGCATCACCCCACCCAACCTGCTGGGGCAGGTATGGAAGTGGATCAAAGATAAAAAACTGAATAACCAGAAGCTCAAGGAGCTGCGCGCCAACTCGCCGTTGGGGCAGATTCTTGCCGCAGGGTTGGCCAACTCCAAGCATGGTCGCGAGATCATGAAAGAGTGCATTCAGGAGGCCGCCGCCCGGGTCATTCACGACCTAGAGCGCTACCTCAATGCCTTGGGCACTATCGCTGGTATTGCACCACTGCTGGGTTTGCTCGGCACTGTGCTGGGCATGATCGAGATTTTCAGCTCCTTTATGGGCTCGGGCATGGCCAACGCAGCATTGCTGGCGGGCGGTATTTCCAAGGCGCTGATCACCACCGCAGCGGGTTTGATGGTGGCTATTCCAACACTGTTCTTCCACCGTTACCTGCAGCGCCGGGTTGATGAGCTGGTTGTGGGCATGGAGCAGGAAGCCATTCGCTTGGTCGAGGTGGTACAGGGCGACCGTGATGTCGACATGGGCGAGGATAAGGCGTGAAATTCCGGCGCAAACCGCGGGAGAACGTCGAGATCAACCTGGCCTCGTTGATCGACGTAGTATTTATCCTGCTGCTGTTCTTTGTGGTCACCACAACCTTTACCCGGGAGACCCAGCTCAAGGTCGATCTACCGGAAGCGGCCAGTGGCACGCCGCCGGAACAGACAGAACTGAAACAGCTGGAAATTCTAATCGCCGCTGATGGCAGTTATTCGCTGAATGCCAAGCAGTTGCTGAAAAGTGATCTGCCAAGCCTGATGGCGGCGCTGCAGAAAGAATCGGAGGGCGATAACAGCCTGCCACTGATCATCAGTGCCGATGCCAAGGCGCAACATCAGGCGGTGATTACCGCTATGGATGCGGCCGGTAAGCTGGGGTTTGCCCACCTGCGTATGACCACCATTGAGGCGCAAGCCGCGCCTTGAGGCTTGCCTGCTGATGAGCCTGTCTGCCCGCATTACTGCTGCCTGGTACGCCGGTCATCCGGCGCTCGGCCTGCTGCGTCCACTGGAGTGGCTCTATCGCACAGTGGTGCAGCGCAAGCGAGCGCGTTTTCTGGCGGGTGAAGGCGATATCTACCGTGCTCCCGTGCCGGTGGTGGTGGTAGGCAATATCACCGTCGGCGGCACGGGTAAGACGCCGATGATTCTCTGGTTAATTGAGCATTGCCGCCGCCAGGGCTTGCGCGTGGGCGTGGTCAGTCGCGGCTATGGCGCGCAGCCGCCACAGCTGCCCTGGCGCGTACAGGTCGATCAGACGGCCAGCGTGGCCGGCGATGAACCCTTGCTGATTGTGCAGCGCAGTGGCGTGCCGTTGATGATTGATCCTGATCGTGGTCGCGCCGTGGCGGCTTTGTTGGCGGCCGAGCCGCTGGACCTGATTCTCAGTGACGACGGCCTGCAGCACTACCGTCTGGCCCGTGACCTGGAGTTGGTATTGATTGATGCTGCTCGCGGCCTGGGTAACCAGCATTGCTTGCCTGCCGGGCCGTTGCGCGAGCCGCTCGAGCGTCTACAGAGCGTGGACGCGTTGCTTTATAACGGCGCAACCCATGACCCGCAGGCCGGTTATGGCTTTACCTTGCGGCCGCGCACCTTGGTTAACTTGCGCAGTGGTGAGCAGCGCCCGATAAGCCACTTCCCCCCAGGCCAGAGCCTGCATGCGGTCGCCGGTATCGGTAATCCGCAGCGTTTCTTCAGCACCCTCGAAGGGCTACACTGGCGCCCTGTTACGCATGTCTTTGCCGATCATGCGGCGTACAGCGCCGAGCTACTGAACTTCAGCCCGGCACTGCCGCTGGTGATGACGGAAAAGGATGCGGTCAAGTGCCGTGCCTTTGCGGCTGATGATTGGTGGTACCTGGCGGTGGATGCTGAGCCTTCGGCTGCATTTGTTGCCTGGTTTGATCAGCAATTACAGCGTCTTGTGCCGCGCGCCTGACCGCCCTGATTATTCGGCGGTCTCGTTCGCCCCAGCAGCTGCTTCCTCTCAAGGATCTCCCATGGACCCGAAACTACTCGACATTCTCGCCTGCCCATTGTGCAAAGGCCCGCTGAAGCTCGCCGCTGATAAGAGCGAGCTGATCTGCAAGGCCGACGCATTGGCTTTTCCGGTTCGCGATGGCATCCCAGTGATGCTGGAAAGCGAAGCACGTACCCTCAATGTTGACGAGCGTCTGGACAAGTAAATGAGCATTGTCTTTACCGTTGTGATTCCGGCGCGCTTCGCCTCCAGTCGCCTGCCGGGCAAGCCGCTGCAGGACATTGCCGGCAAGCCGATGATTCAGCATGTCTGGGAGCAGGCGTGCAAAAGCAGCGCGCAGCAGGTGGTAATCGCTACTGACGATGCGCGCATCGTTGAGGTCTGTCGCAGCTTTGGTGCGCAGGTGGTGCTGACCCGCATTGACCATAACTCGGGCACTGACCGTCTGGCTGAAGTGGCCACTGCACTGGGTCTGGCGGCTGATGCCATTGTGGTCAACGTGCAGGGCGACGAGCCGCTGATTCCGCCGGCGATCATTGATCAGGTAGCCGCCAATCTTGCCGCCAATCCGCAGGCGGCCATCGCCACCCTGGCTGAACCGATCGAGGATGTGCAAGCGCTATTCAATCCCAATGTGGTCAAGGTGGTCAGCGATAAAGCGGGCTTGGCCCTGACCTTCAGTCGTGCGCCGCTGGCCTGGGCGCGCGATGCCTTTGCCAAGAGCCGTGACGAGCTGCCTGCTGGCGTGCCGTACCGCCGCCATATCGGTATCTACGCCTACCGTGCGCAGTTTCTGCATGACTTCGTCAGCTGGGGTCCGTGCTGGCTGGAAGACACCGAGTGCCTGGAGCAGCTACGCGCGCTCTGGCATGGCGTGCGTATCCATGTCGCCGATGCGCTGCAAGCGCCGCCTGCCGGCGTTGATACGCCAGAAGACCTGGAGCGGGTTCGTCGCCTGCTGGGGGCCTGATGCGCGTTTTGTTCGTCTGCTTGGGCAATATCTGCCGCTCGCCCACGGCCGAAGGCGTGTTGCGCCACAAGCTGCGCGAGGCCGGGCTGGAAGGGCGCGTCGAGGTTGATTCGGCCGGCACCGGCGACTGGCATGTGGGCAAGGCGGCGGACATCCGCACACGTCAGGCCGCGCAGCAACGTGGTTATGACCTGTCTGCCCTGCGCGGTCGGCAGGTCAAGCCTGAGGACTTCCATGCCTTTGACCTGATTTTGGCCATGGATAACAGCAATTTTCATGACCTGCAGCAGCTGCGTCCGGGCAATGGTGCGGCCGAGTTGGATCTGTTCTTGCGCCGTTATCAGCTGGCGCTGGATGAAGTGCCAGACCCTTATTACGGTGGTGACGCCGGTTTTGCCCAGGTGCTGGATTTGATCGAACAAGCCTGTGATGCCCTGGTGCTCGAACTCAAGGGGCGTTTATGAGCTTGCAGGTGCGTACTCAGGTATCGCTGAAACCCTATAACAGCTTTGCCGTCGAGGCCCAGGCCAGCCATTTTGCCGAGGCCGAGAACGATCAGCAGGTGCGCGAAGCGCTGAGTTATGCGCAAACGCAGCAGTTGCCTCTGTTATTGCTCGGTGGCGGCAGTAATCTGCTGTTGACTGCCGACGTAGACGCACTGGTGTTGCGCATGGCCAGTCGCGGTATTCGCGTGCTCAGCGATGACTGCGAGCGTGTTGTGATCGAGGCAGAGGCGGGGGAGCCCTGGCATCCGTTTGTACAGTGGACGCTGGCACAGGGGTTCACTGGTTTGGAAAACCTCAGCTTGATTCCCGGCACTGTGGGCGCGGCTCCGGTGCAGAATATCGGTGCGTACGGCGTTGAGCTGAAGGATCTGTTTGCCGGTTTGACCGCCTTGGATCGGCACAGTGGCGAGCAGCGCGAGTTCTCTCTGCAGGACTGCGCCTTTGCCTACCGCGACAGCCTGTTCAAGCGCGAAAGCGGGCGTTGGGTCATCCTGCGGGTGCGCTTTGCCTTGAGTCGCGCTGCTGCGCTGCATCTGGACTACGGTCCGGTGCGTCAGCGTCTGCAAGAGCAGGGCATCAGTGCCCCGACGGCGCTGGATGTCAGCCAGGCCATCTGCGCCATTCGCAGCGAAAAATTGCCTGACCCGGTTGAGCTAGGCAATGCCGGTAGCTTCTTCAAGAACCCGTTGGTATCGAGTGAACTGGTGCAACGTTTGCGCGTCGAGTATGTCGATCTAGTGGCGTATGCCCAGGCCGACGGGCAGTTCAAACTGGCCGCGGGCTGGTTGATCGAGCGCGCGGGTTGGAAGGGCTTTCGTGAGGGTGATGCGGGTGTGCATCGTTTGCAGGCGCTGGTGCTGGTCAATTACGGCGCCGCCACGGGGGCGCAGTTGTTGACACTGGCGCAGCGTATTCAGGCGGATATCGCCCAGCGTTTTGCGGTTGAGTTGGAGATTGAGCCAAACGTGCTGTAAGGCTTTTGGGTGGCAGGCTGCAAACGATATTGTCGCGCTGTAATAAACGCTAGAACGCAAAAGGGGATGCCGAAGCATCCCCTTTTTTATTGCGTGAAGCGGATTAGATTTGCGGTTTGACCGCTTCTTTATCCTGCTCGTCAGCTTCTACTTCAGTAAACAGCGAGCTTTGCGGCTCCTTGCTTGCTTGGTCTTCTGCTTGCACTCCAGTCTCTGCCTTAGGCTCGACAACTTCGATGCTGGCAGGCGCTTCGGCAGCAGTCTCAACCACTGCTTCGGCAACCACTTCTGCTACTGGCTCTGCAGCTTCAACTTGTGGAGCGGCAACGGGTGCTTCGGCAGCTTCGCGAGCCTGGCGCTCGAGTTCACGCTGGCGGCGGCGCACTTCACGTGGATCGTTAGGTGCGCGACCGGTGCTGCTGGCGACTACCGCAGGTGCGGCTTCAACCACGGCAACTTCGGCAACTGGCTCAGCGACGGGCTCGGCAGGTGCTTCAACAACCTGGGCGACTGGAGCAGGTGTTTCTACAGCAGCAGGCGCTGGTGCAGCTTCACTCACTTCAACGGGTTGTACCGGCGCTTCGTTGGCTTCGACTACCGGGTTGCTTGCAGCTTCCACTGCAACTGTTTCAACAGCAGTTTGTGGTGCTTCACTTGCAACGGTTTCGCTTGGCTGCTCGGAAACAACTGGAGCGGCTTTGGCGGGCGCTTGGCTAGCTGCTTCTGCGCTGCTGATAACAGCGGCGGTCGCTGCTGCGACTACCACGTCATTGGTTTCTGCTGACCCTTCTGCGGCTTCTTCGCTGCCTTCGATCGGATTGCCGTTCGCGTCACTCTGACGCTCGCGGCGGTTGCTGCGACGACGCTGACCACGGGAGCGGCGACGTGGGCGATCGCCACCTTCGCTGTCGTCCTGCTCATCGTCCTGCAGCGCTTCTTCAGTATTGAGTACATCTTCGTCGGCTGCAGCAGCGGCCTGTTCAGCACGTGGCTGACGCTCTTCGCGTGGCTGACGTGGCTGGCGCGGTTCGCGTTGTGGGCGTTCGGCGCGAACTTCTTCAGTTGCTACAGCTGGGCTATCACCCTGTGCGGCATCCAGCGGCTCACGCAGTTCGCGCGGTTGGCGTTCTTCACGTGGCTTACGGTCACGCGGCTGACGCTCTTCGCGCGGTGGGCGCGACTGGCGTACTTCCTGCGGCTCGCGAACTTCTACGACGTCACGTGGGCTGCGCTCCTCACGTGGCGCGCGCTCTTCGCGCGGTGCGCGTTCTTCACGGGCAGCGCGAGGTTGACGCTCTTCGCGCGGTGCGCGTTCTTCACGTGGTGCACGTTCTTCGCGTGGCTTGCGGTCTTCGTTGTTGCGGCCGCCACGGCTGCGATTTTGCTGGCGACCGTTGCGGCGCTCATCGCTACGCTGAGGGCGTTCGCTGGTTTTCTTCTCGATGACGGCCGGTTTCTCTTCTTCCTTGGCCGCGAACAAGCTGACCAGCGACTTGACCAGACCTTTGAACAGGCTTGGCTCGGTGCTAGCTACAGGCTTAACGGCAACGGCTTCAACCGGGGTTGGCGCGGTGCGCTGTGGCGCGGTCTTGATAGCGGCTTCCTGGCGCACCAGGGTGCGGGTCGCGGCAGCCTGCTTTTCTTCTTCCACTTCAACCACGGCCATTTCATAGCTGGACTGAGTGGATTGAGCTTCTGGGCTGTCATCACGAATACGCTGCACTTCGAAGTGTGGCGTTTCCAGATGATCATTCGGGATGATTACAATGCGTGCGCGGCTACGCAGCTCAATCTTGGTGATCGAGTTGCGTTTTTCGTTGAGCAGGAAAGCAGCAACTGGAATTGGCACTTGGGCGCGAACTTCAGCGGTGCGGTCTTTCAGGGCTTCTTCTTCGATCAGGCGCAGGATCGCCAGCGACAGCGATTCGACGTCGCGGATGATGCCTTGGCCATTGCAGCGTGGGCAGACGATGCCGCTGCTTTCGCCGAGCGATGGACGCAGGCGCTGACGCGACATTTCCAGCAGGCCGAAACGTGAGATTCGGCCCACTTGAACGCGGGCACGGTCAGCTTCGAGGCTTTCGCGGACTTTTTCTTCGACGGCGCGCTGATTTTTCGCCGGGGTCATGTCGATAAAGTCGATGACGATTAGGCCGCCGATATCACGCAGACGCAGCTGGCGGGCGATTTCTTCAGCCGCTTCCAGGTTGGTTTGCAGGGCGGTTTCTTCGATGTCGCTGCCTTTGGTCGCACGCGCCGAGTTGATGTCGATGGACACCAAGGCTTCGGTCGGGTCGATCACGATGGAGCCGCCGGATGGCAGTTTCACTTCGCGCTGGAAGGCGGTTTCGATCTGGCTTTCGATCTGGAAGCGGTTGAACAGCGGTACGCTGTCTTCATACAGCTTGATCTTGCTGGCGTACTGCGGCATCACCTGATTGATAAAGCTCAGGGCTTCTTGTTGCGCCTCAATGCTATCGACCAGTACTTCGCCGATGTCCTGGCGCAGGTAGTCGCGGATGGCGCGGATGATCACGTTGCTTTCCTGGTAGATCAGGAAAGGCGCGGCGCGGTCCAGTGAGGCTTCTTTGATCGCAGTCCAGAGTTGCAGCAGGTAATCGAGGTCCCACTGCATTTCTTCGCTGGAGCGGCCCAGGCCGGCGGTGCGCACGATCAAGCCCATGTCGCTCGGGGCGATCAGGCCGTTCAGTGCTTCACGCAGTTCGTTGCGCTCTTCACCTTCAATACGACGCGAGATACCACCGGCGCGCGGGTTGTTTGGCATCAATACCAGGTAACGACCGGCCAAGCTGATGAAGGTGGTCAGGGCTGCGCCCTTGTTGCCACGCTCTTCTTTCTCGACCTGAACGATGACTTCCTGGCCTTCCTTGAGCACGTCTTTAATGTTGACGCGGCCTTCTGGGGCCTTGCTGAAGTATTCGCGGGAGATTTCTTTAAGCGGGAGGAAGCCGTGGCGGTCAGAGCCGAAATCAACAAAAGCGGCTTCGAGGCTAGGCTCTACGCGGGTGATTTTGCCTTTGTAGATGTTGGATTTTTTCTGCTCACGGGCACCGGACTCGATGTCCAGGTCGTAGAGTTTTTGCCCATCTACTAGGGCGACACGCAGCTCTTCAGGTTGAGTTGCGTTAATCAGCATTCTTTTCATGTAATACCGTCGGTTTCCGGTGCTGGCGGAAGCGGCGTTCGGCACACACGACTTCAGGGTCGGTGTTAGGTGCGTCAAGAACGGTCGTAAAGCGTTCCAGTGTCTAGCGGGATCAGCCTGTTTTGCTGGGCCGCGACGGACGTCTCCTGCTCGCTGTAAATAACAGAAAGCACTAAGTCAGGAGGAGGAATCAACTGTTGGTAGCGGACGAGATGAAGCGTCTTGGTAAAGCGAGCTGCTACGCGGACCAACAGTTGTACATCTCCACCCTACACGTATCGCTGAAACTCGGGTGCCGCTCGCGCAAATCCGCTGCGGGTTAACTATTAACGCAACCGTCCAAAGGGGCTGGTTGCGCATCATGGCTTAAAGGCTTTATTTCCGAGTTATTCACAGCCTAGAGGCTTTTCTTTCGTTGAATAACCCGTCGGACGGCCTAACGTCCCAAATGGGTTGCATGGGTTGGGGATGGCAGTTTTGGCGATCATCCGCAAACCAGGCCGCTTTTGGCGGCGTTCCCGACTATAGCAGTAATGATTAAGTGCTTCAATTCCATAAAAAATTGTTATGATTGCGCGATGACAAATCCTTCCCCTCCAACCTCCGGCGTCCAGCTGCTCGAGGTTGCGCCGGAACTTGCCGGCCAGCGCATTGATAACTTCCTCCGTACGCAGTTGAAAGGCGTGCCAAAGACCTTGATTTACCGGATTTTGCGTAAGGGCGAAGTGCGTGTGAACAAGGGACGGATCAAGCCTGAGTACAAGCTACAGGCCGGTGACATTATTCGTGTGCCGCCGCTGCGCCTGGCTGAGCGCGATGAGCCGGAGCCGCTTGCCCAAGGGCTCTTGCAGCGACTTGAGGCGGCGATCGTCTATGAAGATAAAGCGCTGATTGTGCTGAACAAGCCTGCGGGAATTGCTGTGCATGGCGGCAGTGGTCTTAATTACGGGGTTATCGAGGCTTTTCGCCAGTTGCGTCCTGATGCCAAGGATATTGAGTTGGTGCACCGTCTGGATCGCGATACCTCCGGTTTATTGATGATTGCAAAAAAGCGCAGCATGTTGCGGCATTTGCATGAGGCTCTGCGTGGCGATGGCGTGGATAAGCGCTATATGGCGTTGGTGCGCGGCAATTGGGCTACCGCCAAGAAGCAGGTCAATGCGCCCCTGCTTAAAAGCAATCTGCGTTCTGGTGAGCGTATGGTTGAAGTTAATCCTGAAGGCAAGGAAGCGCTGACCATGTTTCGTGTGCTGCGCCGCTTTGGTGAGTTTGCCACGCTGGTTGAGGCTCGCCCTATCACTGGGCGTACCCATCAAATTCGCGTGCATGCGCAGCATGGCGGGCATTGCATTGCTGGAGATAGCAAGTACGGCGATGACGACTTCACCAAGGAAATTCGTGCCCTGGGCGGCAAGCGTCTGTTTTTGCATGCGTATGAGCTAATCGTGCCTTTGCCCGAAGGTGGCAAGCTCAAGGTGGAGGCTCCGGTCGATGAAATGTGGGCGCGAACCGTGGAGCGCCTGCTGAGTGAGTGATTATCAGCTGCTGATCTTCGATTGGGACGGCACGCTGGTCGATTCCATCGGTCGTATTGTCGCGGCAATGCATCTGGCGGCTGATGCCTGTGAGTTGCCACGCTGCACGGATGAGCAGGTGCGCGGCATTATCGGCCTGGGCTTGCCTGAGGCCATTCGTTGTCTATATCCCGATATGCATGATGTGTTCGTTGCGCAGCGCCTGCGGCAAAGCTACAGCGAAAACTACCTGGCTCTGGAGACCGAGCCTTCGGCGCTGTTTCACGGCGTGGCTGAGGGCTTGGCGGCGTTTCGTGCCGAGGGTTATCGCTTGGCGGTGGCGACAGGCAAAGGTCGCCATGGTTTGCAGCGCGTGCTGGCTGATCGTGGTTGGTTGGATTATTTCGACTACAGCCGCTGCGCCGATGAGACAGCGAGCAAGCCCGACCCGCTGATGCTGCACGAAATACTTGCGCAAAGCGGCATGGCTGCCAGTCAGGCGCTCATGGTGGGTGACTCATCTTTTGATCTATTAATGGCGCAGCGCGCGGGTATGGATTGTGTGGCGGTGGGTTACGGTGCTCAGCCATTGCAGGCATTGCGTGAATGTCAGCCAACGCTGGCAATAGAATGTTTTACCGAGTTGCGCGCCTGGCTAGGTCGGCGTGCGTCTAATCAGTCCATTGAGGTGGTGTTGCATGACAGATGAATGGAAAGCGTCGACAGCAGCTGATGGCGAAGGGAAAAGCTGGAAGCTGCTGGAGAAAACCCTGCTGGCCGGCGTGCAAGAACAGCGTCGGGCTCGGCGGTGGGGGATTTTCTTCAAGCTGCTGACTTTCATTTATATCTTTGGTGCGCTGGCGCTGTTTTCACCAATGCTGGCGATGAAGAAAAGTGCAACCTCGGGCAGTCATACTGCAGTGATCGAAGTGCGCGGGATGATTGCGGACAAGGAGTCGGCCAGTGCTGACAATATTGTCAGCAGCTTGCGTGCGGCCTTTGAGGATGCCAATACCAAGGGCGTGATCTTGCGGATCAATAGCCCGGGCGGTAGTCCAGTTCAGTCAGGCTATATCTACGACGAAATGCGCCGCCTGCGTACCGAATACCCGGCGATCAAGCTGTATGCGGTTATTACTGATCTGGGTGCTTCAGGGGCTTATTACATCGCCAGTGCAGCTGATGAAATCTATGCCGATAAAGCCAGTTTGGTGGGGTCTATTGGTGTCACGGCGGCCACGTTTGGGTTTGTGGGGGTGATGGAAAAGTTAGGTGTTGATCGTCGGGTATACACCTCCGGTGAGCACAAGGCGTTTCTGGATCCGTTCCAGCCGCAAAAGGCAGAGGAGACCGAGTTCTGGCAAGGTGTGCTGGAAACGACTCATCGTCAGTTTATTGCCAGTGTTAAGCAGGGGCGCGGTGAGCGCTTGAAGGATGCCGAGCATCCTGAATTGTTTTCTGGGTTGATCTGGTCAGGTGAGCAGGCGCTGCAGTTGGGCTTGGTCGATGCGTTGGGTAATACCAGTTACGTGGCGCGGGAGGTGATTGGCGAGAAGGAGTTGGTCGACTTCACTGTGCAGGAGTCACCTTTTGATAAGTTCGCCAAAACCTTGGGCGCCAGCATGGCTGAACGCATAGCGCTGTGGATGGGTTTCCAGGGGCCTGCGTTGCGTTAATTGGTGTGCTGCAAGCGAAGCCCGGTTTAATGACCGGGCTTTTTGCTTTAGGGGATATCAATGCCGTTGGCGTGCAGCATATCCACTAGGCGAATCAGCGGTAAGCCAATCAGGCTGTTGCTGTCGCTACCTTCGGTGCTGCGAAACAGGCTAATGCCCAGGCCTTCCGCTTTAAAGCTGCCGGCGCAGTCGAAGGGTTGCTCGGCGTTCAGGTAGCGCATGATCTGCGCTTCGCTCAGTGGCCGAAAATGTACGGTGAAGGGGATGCAGTCGGTCTGCTGTTTGCCGGTTGAGCTGTTGAGTAGATGTAGGCCAGTTAGGAATGTGACGCTATTACCGCTGGCGGCGAGTAATTGTTCGCGGGCGCGCTCCAGCGTGTGAGGTTTGCCAAGGATGCGCTCGCCAAGCACGGCCACTTGATCCGAGCCGATAATCAGGTGGTGTGGGTGGGTGCTGCTTAGGGCGTGGGCTTTTTCCTGGGATAGGCGGCGAACCAATGCTTCGGCGCTTTCATTTGGTTGGCGCGATTCGTTGATGTCAGGAGCGTTCCAGGTGAATGGCAGGCGTAGACGGGCGAGCAATTCACGTCGGTAAGGCGAGCTTGAGGCGAGCACCAAGGGCAGCACGGCGACTTCCTGTATAGGCTTTGCGGAAAGTGGTTGATTCTAACGGCCGGATTAGATGTTGGGCAGGCCGAATTTCTTTTGACAGCAGCGGGTTGCATCCCTAGAATGCGCCGCCTATGTCAAATGACCCGATTCCACCTCACGTTGATCCGCGCAAATTAGCTGATCGCAGCGCTACCCTCGAAGGTAAGCTGCAACTTGCAGATTTGCAGCGTCTCTGCGGCCCGCTTGCCGATAACCAAGGCATGGTGCGTACGAAGTTCTTTTTCGAGCGCGACGAGCGCAATGCTGTAGTTTTTCACAGCGAGCTCGAGGTTGAAGTCAAGATGGTTTGCCAGCGTTGTCTGGAGCTAGTCACTTTGTCGATCTACAGCGAGTGTGATTACGCTGTGGTGAAAGTAGGTGGTAATACCCAGTCAGTGCCGCAAGGCTATGATGTTATTGAGTTAGATGAAGACCCATTGGATCTGCTGGCGCTGGTTGAGGAGGAGCTTCTGCTTGCCTTGCCCATTGTCCCGGCTCATGACCCTAAAGATTGCCAGCAGCCGGCCGGCCTCGAAGAGCCCGAGTCGAGCGAGGACGAGGTAACGCGGTCCAACCCGTTCAGTGTATTGGCGCAGTTAAAGCGTGACCCAAACGTTTAGGAGTTAATTAGTTATGGCTGTTCAGCAGAACAAAAAATCCCGTTCCGCCCGTGACATGCGTCGTTCGCACGATGCTCTCACCGCAAGCACCTTGTCGGTTGAGAAAACCACCGGTGAAATCCACCTGCGTCACCACGTATCGCCAGAAGGCGTTTACCGTGGCCGTAAAGTGATCGACAAGGGCGCTGACGAGTAAATCTTGTCCGCTCCGATCATCGCGATTGATGCAATGGGTGGGGACTTCGGTCCCCACTGCATTGTTCCAGCTAGCATAGCTTGCTTGGCTGAATACCCCTCGTTGCACCTGGTCCTTGTCGGCCAATCCGAACTTATTGAATCCTTGATTGCCCGCCATTCCGGCGTTGATCGTGCGCGCCTGCGAGTTGAGCATGCTGACGAGGTCATTGGCATGGATGATCAACCTGCTCAAGCGTTGCGCGGCAAACCCGACTCTTCGATGCGTATTAGCTTGGAGTTGGTGCGCGATGGCGTTGCGCAGGCCTGTGTCAGTGCCGGAAATACCGGTGCACTGATGGCATTGTCGCGCCATGTACTGAAAACCTTGCCCGGCATTGATCGCCCGGCCATGGTCACGGCTATCCCAACACAGGCAGGTTTCTGCCATCTACTTGATTTGGGAGCCAATGTTGATTGCAGTGCCGAACATCTTTATCAGTTTGCGGTGATGGGCTCAGTTACTGCAGAGGCGCTGGGCACGGTGTCTCCGCGTGTGGCGTTGCTCAATGTGGGCACTGAAGAGGTCAAGGGTAATCAGCAGGTCAAGCTGGCGGCCAGTTTGTTGCAGCAGTCGCAAGGGTTGAATTACATCGGTTTTGTCGAAGGTGATGGGCTTTATCGAGGAGAGGCTGACGTCGTGGTTTGCGATGGTTTTGTCGGTAATGTTTTGCTCAAATCCAGTGAAGGTTTGGCGGCCATGATTGCGGGGCGCATCGAGGTGTTATTCAAATCCAGCCTTGTAGCCAAGATGGTGGGCACCTTGGCGCTACCATTGCTGCGTCGTTTGCAGGGTGAATTGGCCCCCGCTAAACACAACGGGGCTAGTTTCGTCGGCTTGCAGGGTATTGTGGTGAAGAGCCATGGCGCCGCTGGGCCTGAAGGTTTTAAGAGCGCTATTCGCCGGGCGTTACAGGAAATTGACGAAAATTTGCCTGAGCGTTTACAGGGGCGCCTGGAAGAACACCTGTCTTAGAATGTGACCGCAGCCGGTAGCTTGCCATCCAACTGACAGTTTCTGCGCTTGGCGAGGCTGGGCGCGTATTACCGCCGTTCATGATCATTAGGAACAAGTTCCCATGTCTGCATCTCTCGCATTCGTCTTTCCGGGCCAGGGTTCCCAGTCGCTGGCCATGCTCGCCGAACATGGTGCGCAACGGTCGTTGATCCTCGATACCTTTGCCGAGGCTTCCGAAGCCCTCGGTTACGATCTCTGGGCACTGACTCAGCAAGGCCCAGAAGAACAACTCAACCAAACCGATAAAACTCAGCCGGCAATTCTTACGGCTTCTGTGGCGCTTTGGCGTGCCTGGTTGGCAGAAACTAGCGCGCGCCCGGCTTTCGTCGCCGGTCATAGCCTGGGTGAGTATTCTGCGCTGGTTGCTGCCGGTAGCTTATCGCTGGCTGCAGCAGCAAAGCTGGTTGAGCACCGTGGCCAATTGATGCAGCAGGCCGTGCCGGCTGGGCAGGGCGGCATGGCGGCCATTCTCGGCTTGGAAGATGCTGATGTATTGGCAGCTTGCGCCGAGGCTGCGCAAGGTGAAGTAGTCAGTGCGGTTAATTTCAATGCCCCCGGTCAGGTGGTAATCGCCGGCGGCGCAGCAGCCGTTGAGCGTGCCATTGAGGTGTGCAAGGCGCGTGGTGCCAAGCGCGCTATGCCATTGCCGGTTAGTGTTCCGTCGCATTGCGCGTTGATGCGTCCGGCTGCGGAACGTTTTGCCGAGGCGGTCGCCGCGATTGACTGGCAGACCCCACGTATTGCGTTGGTGCAGAACGTCAGTGCTGCTGTGGTGACTGATCTGGATGCGCTTAAGCGTGATTTGTTGGCTCAGCTATACAGCCCTGTACGCTGGGTTGAATCGATTGTTTGTCTGTCTACGCAAGGTGTGACTGATTTGGTCGAGTGCGGGCCTGGTAAGGTCTTGTCTGGCCTGAACAAGCGCTGCGTTAAAGGCATCAATATTCATAACTTGGAAACCCCGGACGCCTTTGCCGCTGCAAGCGCGGCACTGGTTTGATGAAGGAGAGTTCTATGAGTCTGCAAGGTAAAATTGCGCTGGTTACGGGTGCGAGCCGTGGTATTGGTCAGGCTATCGCCTTGGAGTTGGGGCGTCAGGGCGCCGTGGTTATCGGTACCGCGACTTCCGCGTCTGGTGCTGAGCGCATCGCTGAAACCCTGAAGGCCAATGGCATCGAAGGCGCCGGCCTGGTGCTTGATGTCAGTGACAGTGAGTCGGTTGCCAGTACCCTTGAACATATTCAGCAACACCTTGGTCAGCCGCTGATTCTGGTCAATAACGCTGGTATCACCCGTGATAATTTGATGCTGCGGATGAAAGATGACGAATGGTTTGATGTCATCAATACCAACTTGAGCAGCCTATACCGGCTGACCAAGGCAGTGCTGCGTGGCATGACCAAGGCGCGTTATGGTCGCATCATCAACATTGGTTCGGTGGTCGGTGCTATGGGTAATGGCGGGCAGGTCAACTATGCGGCCGCCAAGGCGGGGCTTGAGGGTTTTGGTCGTGCTTTGGCGCGTGAAGTGGGTTCTCGAGCGATTACCGTCAACGCTGTTGCGCCTGGGTTTATCGACACCGATATGACCCGCGAATTACCGGAAGCGCAGCGTGATGCGCTGCTCACCCAGATTCCATTGGGCCGTTTGGGGCAGGCCGAAGAGATCGCGAAAGTGGTCGCTTTCCTCGCTTCTGATGGCGCAGCGTACGTCACAGGCGCTACTATCCCTGTGAACGGCGGAATGTACATGAGCTGAATGTGACGGATGGCTTCAGAAAACTGTCATAGATGCTGTCTAAAATCCGTTATAAAGCTGCAACAGGTTTATAGGCAGAGCGTTGAAGTGTTTGTGGAGCACGCCGGCATTCAGCTTGAAATGCTAAAAACCCTTTCTATACACTTGGCTGCAGAACAGTGGCCAAGATTTGTCCCATTAGGAGTGAGAACAAGGTATGAGCACCATCGAAGAACGCGTCAAGAAAATCGTTGCTGAGCAGCTGGGCGTCAAAGAAGAGGAAGTAACCAACAGTGCTTCCTTCGTTGAAGACCTGGGTGCTGACTCTCTTGACACCGTTGAGCTCGTGATGGCTCTCGAGGAAGAATTCGAGACTGAAATCCCGGACGAACAAGCCGAGAAGATCACCACCGTTCAGGAAGCGATCGACTACGTTACCGCTCACGCGTAAAACGTAATCGTCGGTTCCCGACTCGGAAAAGCCGCACGCCCTTTATCAGGCGTGCGGCTTTTCTTTAAGCGCATTCCAAGCGTTGATAACTAGAAAAGGAGATTGCTGTGTCACGTAGACGCGTCGTGGTTACCGGTATGGGCATGTTGTCGCCATTGGGTAACGATGTGCCGAGTAGCTGGCAGGGCATTTTGGCTGGGCGCAGTGGCATTGGCCTGCTTGAGCACATGGATCTTTCCGCTTTTTCCACGCGTTTTGGTGGTGCGGTAAAGAATTTCAATGTCGAGGAATACTTGTCCGCCAAAGAGGCGCGCAAGCTCGATCTATTTATCCAATACGGTCTCGCTGCCAGTTTTCAGGCGATGCGTAACTCGGGTCTGGAAGTCACCGATGCCAATCGTGAGCGTATCGGTGTGGCCATGGGTTCTGGTATCGGTGGCCTGACCAATATCGAGAACAATTGCAAATCGCTCCACGAGCAGGGGCCGAGGCGCATTTCGCCGTTTTTTGTGCCGGGCTCGATCATCAATATGATTTCTGGCTTCCTGTCGATCCATTGGGGGTTGCAGGGGCCGAACTACGCCATTGCCACGGCCTGTACCACGGGTACCCACTGTATTGGCATGGCAGCGCGCAATATTGTCTATGGCGAAGCCGACGTAATGGTCGCCGGTGGCGCGGAAATGGCGGCTTGTGGCCTGGGTATGGGCGGTTTCGGTGCCGCGCGGGCGTTGTCTACGCGCAATGATGAGCCGACCAAGGCCAGCCGTCCGTGGGACAAGGACCGCGATGGCTTCGTGCTTTCCGACGGTGCCGGCGCCTTGGTGCTGGAAGAGTTGGAGCATGCCAAAGCACGTGGTGCGACTATTTATGCTGAGTTGATTGGCTTTGGCATGAGCGGCGACGCCTTCCATATGACCTCGCCACCGGAAGACGGCGCAGGTGCGGCGCGTTGCATGACCAATGCGCTGCGCGATGCTGGCGTGAACCCTGAGCAGGTGCAGTACATCAATGCTCATGGCACCTCGACCTCGGCCGGTGATAAGGCCGAAGTGGCGGCGGTGAAGTCGGTATTCGGTGAGCATGCGCATAAGCTGGCGGTCAGCTCGACCAAGTCCATGACCGGTCACCTGCTTGGTGCAGCCGGAGCGGTGGAGGCGATCTTCAGCATCCTCGCCCTGCGCGATCAGGTGGCGCCGCCCACCATCAATCTGGATAACCCGGACGAAGGCTGTGATCTGGACTTCGTCGCGCACCAGGCCAAGGCCATGGCGCTGGACGTAGTGCTGTCCAACTCCTTTGGTTTTGGTGGTACCAACGGCTCGCTGGTGTTCCGCCGGTTCGCCGGTTGATGCTGAGCTGGGTCGATGGCCAGCCGTCCGAGTTGCTGTCCGTCAAGGATCGCGGCTTGGCCTACGGCGATGGTCTGTTTGAGACCATCGCCGTAAATGCCGGGCATCCGCTGTTACTGGAGCGTCACCTGGCGCGTTTGGCCGAAGGTTGTATGAGGCTGCAGATTCCTCTCGACCTAGCCGCTGTGCGTGCCCAATTGTTGGCCTTCAGTCAGCAGCTCAATGAAGGTGTTGCCAAGCTGATCCTTACTCGGGGTGACGGACAGCGTGGCTATACACCGCCACAACCTGCTCAACCGCGATTGATCCTGCAGGCGGCCGCCAAACCGGGTTATCCCGCAACTTATGCCGAGCAGGGGGTACGCCTGTTTGCTTGTGCAGCGCGTTTGGCCGAGCAGCCGCTGCTGGCAGGCTTGAAGCATCTCAACCGGCTTGAACAGGTGCTAGCACGCAGTGAGTGGCATGACGCTGAGCATGCCGAAGGGTTGATGCTAGATACCAGTGGTCGAGTGATTGAGGGCGTTTACAGCAATCTGTTCGTGGTCAGCGCCGGTGTGTTGGTGACAGCTGATCTATCGCGCTGCGGGGTTGCTGGCGTGATGCGCGCCGAGCTGCTGTCCCAGGCGACTGCGCAAGGTATCGAATGTCAGGTGCGCGATATCAGTTACGCCGAGTTGCTGGCGGCTGATGAGGTCATGCTGTGCAACAGCATTTACGGTGTGTGGCCAGTTCGCGCTTTGCTTGCACACCACTGGTCGGTCGGCCCGCTCACCCGTAAACTGCAGGCCATTGCCCGCGATCTACTGGACGGCTGATTCGTGATACGAAAAATCTTGCTGCTGCTGGAAGGTGGTGTGTTGCTGGCTGGCTTGCTGGTTGCGTTTGCCGCCTGGCAACAGCATACGGCGCTGCATCAGCCGCTGAAACTGACCGAGGAATACTTGGTGGATGTGCCGGCAGGCGCGACTCCAGGTGGCGTACTCAATCGCCTAGAGGCGGATGGCATCCTTGATCAGGCCTTCTGGCTGCGCCTTTATTGGCGCTTTAACCTGCGCAATCAACCGCTGCACAGTGGCGAATACCGCCTGATGCCCGGCGCTACAGCGCACGACATGCTTGGCCAGTGGCGCCGTGGTGAGGTGCTGCAGTACAGCCTCACGCTGGTCGAGGGGTGGAACTTTCGCCAGGTGCGCGCGGCGCTGGCGCGCGAAACGCGTCTGGACCTGACCCTGACAGAGTTGAGCGATGCGCAGTTGATGAAGCAACTGGGTTTGCCTGGTCTTAATCCGGAAGGGCGCTTCTTTCCCGATACCTACAGCTTTGTTCGCGGCATGAGTGATCTGGAATTGCTTAAACAGGCCCATGCGCGGCTGGAGCAGGTGCTGGCTGAAGAGTGGGCACAGCGGGCCAAGGACCTGCCCTATAAAGATCCCTATGACGCGTTGATCATGGCCTCGATGATTGAAAAGGAAACCGGCGTTCCGCAGGAACGTGGCGAGATTGCCGGTGTGTTTGTGCGCCGTTTGCGCATTGGCATGCGCCTGCAAACTGACCCCACTGTTATTTATGGCATGGGTGAGCGCTACAACGGCCGCATCACTCGAAATGATCTGCGTGAGCCCACGGCTTACAACACCTACACCATTGACGGCATGCCGCCGACGCCGATTGCGTTGGTGGGCCGTGAAGCGATCCATGCGGCGCTGAATCCTGTGGCCGGCAGCAGCCTGTATTTTGTTGCGCGCGGCGATGGCAGCCATGTGTTTTCCAATAGCCTTGAGCAGCACAATCGCGCAGTGCGCGAGTATCAGCTCAAGCGCCGGGCAGACTATCGTTCAAGTCCGGCTCCAGCCGTGCCCAATAATCAGTAAGGACAGCCTGTGAGCGGTTTGTTTATCACCCTGGAAGGCCCTGAAGGCGCAGGCAAGAGCACTAATCGTGACTATCTGGCCGAGCGCCTGCGTGAGCACGGTGTTGATGTGCTGTTGACCCGTGAGCCTGGTGGCACACCATTGGCTGAGCGGGTGCGCGAACTGTTGCTGGCGCCCAGTAATGAGCCGATGGCGGCCGACACCGAGTTGTTGCTGGTATTTGCTGCGCGCGCACAACACCTGGCCCAGGTTATTCACCCGGCCTTGGCGCGTGGCGCTGTGGTGCTCTGTGATCGCTTTACCGATGCAACCTACGCATACCAAGGCGGTGGTCGTGGCCTCTCTGAGGTGCGAATCGCCCTGCTAGAAGAATTCGTTCAGGGCGCGTTACGTCCTGACCTGACGCTGGTGTTTGATCTGCCGGTTGAAGTGGGCTTGGCCCGCGCTGCTGCGCGCGGTCGGCTGGATCGCTTTGAACAGGAAGGGCGGCAGTTCTTCGATGCCGTGCGCCAAACCTACCTGCGCCGCGCCGCCGAGCAACCGCAGCGTTACCGCATTCTGGATGCCGCGCAATCGCTGAGCGACGTTCAACTGGCGCTCGACAAACTGTTGCCGCAACTGCTGGAGCTGCAGCGTGGCTGACGCTTACCCCTGGCAGGATTCACTCTGGCAGCAACTGGCGGGGCGCACGCAGCATGCCCATGCCTATCTGTTGCACGGCCCGGCTGGCATCGGCAAGCGCGCGCTGGCTGAGCGCCTGATGGCGCGTTTGTTGTGTCAGCAGCCTGCGGGCCTGGATGCCTGCGGGCAGTGCAAATCCTGTCATCTGCTGGCCGCGGGTACCCATCCGGATAATTACGTTCTGGAACCTGAAGAGGCCGATAAGGCAATCAAGGTCGATCAGGTGCGTGAGCTGGTCAGCTTTGTGGTGCAGACCGCGCAACTGGCCGGGCGCAAGGTGGTGCTGGTCGAGCCGACTGAGTCGATGAACGTCAACGCCGCCAACGCTTTGCTGAAAAGCTTGGAAGAGCCTTCCGGCAATACCGTATTGCTGTTGATCAGTCACCAGCCGAGTCGCTTGCTGCCCACGGTGAAAAGCCGCTGCGTGCAACAGGCCTGTCCACTGCCCAGCGAGGCGATGAGCTTGGCCTGGCTGCAGCAAACGTTGTCGGGCTGCAGTGCAGATGAGCACCGTGAATTGCTGTTTCTGGCCGCCGGTTCGCCGCTGGCAGCCGTGAAGATGTATGAACAGGGCGTCAGCGCCCAGCGTGCCCAGGTGGTCGATGGGGTAAAAAAGCTACTTAAACAGCAGATTGCGCCTAGCCAATTAGCCGAGAGTTGGAACGCAGTGTCTCTGCAATTGTTGTTTGACTGGTTCTGTCAGTGGTCACAGTTGATGCTGCGTTATCAACTGACCCGTGATGAAGACGGCCTCGGGCAAACCGATATGCGCAAGGTGGTGCAGTATCTGGCGGAGAAAACCCCGCAGGCGAAAGTGCTGAGTATTCAGGACTGGCTGCTGGCGCAACGTCAAAAAGTCATCGGTAAGGCTAGCCTTAACCGTGTCTTGCTTCTCGAAGCCTTGCTGGTGCAGTGGGCAAGCTTGCCCGGACCGGGCTAGAATCGGCCATTAAGTGAATAAAATCAGGAATGCCGCATGAGTCTGCCTCCTAACTTGGGCCCGCGTAACGGAATTTTGTCGCTGACAATCAAAGACAAATCCGTGCTTTATGCCGCTTACATGCCCTTTATCAAAAATGGCGGCCTGTTTATTCCAACCAACAAGAGCTACAAACTCGGTGATGAAGTCTTCATGTTGCTCAACCTGATGGATGAGCCAGAGAAGATCCCGGTCGCCGGCAAGGTGGTCTGGATCACCCCAAAAGGTGCTCAAGGCAACCGCGCCGCCGGTGTGGGTGTACAGTTCAATGACGGCGACAACACCGCGCGCAACAAGATCGAAACCTACCTGGCCGGTGCGCTGACCTCGGATCGCCCGACGCACACCATGTAAGTGGTTTTTCCTCCGTATCACGGTGCTCGCTCTGTGGCACCGATTCTCAAGTGATTGTTCCCCATGCTGGTTGATTCCCACTGTCACCTTGACCGCCTTGATCTGGCCGCCCATGGCGGTTCACTTGATGCGGCGCTGGATGCTGCGCGCGCGCGCGGTGTTGGTCATTTTTTGTGCATTGGCGTCAGCGCCGATAATGCTGCCGCAGTCAAAGGCCTGGCTGAGCGTTATGCCGATGTCGATTGCTCGGTCGGCGTGCACCCGCTGGACCTTGAGCCGGGTGCTGCGCCGGCACTGGACTGGCTGCTGGGTGAGCTGAATCACCCGCAGGTGGTGGCCATCGGCGAGACCGGGCTGGATTACCATTACGAGCCGGAATCCGCGGCGCTGCAGCAAACATCCTTTCGCCTACATCTGGACGCGGCGCGGATTACCGGTAAACCGGTAATCGTGCATACCCGCGAAGCGCGTGCCGACACCTTGTCCCTGCTGCGCGAAGCCGCGTTACCACAAGCGGGCGTGCTGCACTGCTTCACCGAAGACTGGGAGATGGCCAAGGCGGCGTTAGATATCGGTTTCTATATTTCGCTGTCGGGCATCGTGACTTTCCGCAATGCCGAGGCGCTGCGCGAAGTGGCGCGTCAGGTGCCGGTCGATCGCCTGCTGGTGGAAACCGATTCGCCCTATCTGGCGCCGATCCCGCATCGCGGCAAGCCGAATCTGCCCGAGTATGTTCGCGATGTGGCCGAGTACTTGGCAGTGCTGCGCGGCGTTAGCTTCGAGCAGTTGGCGGAACAGACCACGGCCAACTTCAAACGTCTTTTTCCGCTGGCCCGAGTTGTTTGATAGCGACTGCCTGATAGAGGTTGCCCGGTAAAAGCTGCAGCCAAAAAAAACCCGGCCTCTGGGGGATGAGACCGGGTTAAGACCATTAGGAGTAAATCAAAGCACGCGGTCCACGGTACTTTGCCTGGCGGGGCGCTTGGGGGATACGCCGCACACCAGTAACCATCAGTATTGGTGAAGATTGCCGAACGTCCAGGCCGTTTAACTGCATTCTTAAACGTATTTGGAATACGCATCGCGCTGCTGAGTCCTCAAGCAGTAGCCAGCTGGCGCAGTACTCTCAATGTGTCGTCAATTACCTTGTGGTCTGTGTAGAAGTGTGGCGACAGACGGATACCGGCCCCGCGTTGCGCGCAAACCACCTGTTGTTCTTTCAGGCGCTCAAACAAGGCCTGATGCTGCCAGCCCGCTAGGCTGAACGTTAAAATTCCCGCGCGCTGTTGGCGTGCCACAGCGCTGTGCAGATGCGCGCCTGGGATGCTGCGCAGTCCATCCAGCAGCCACTGCATGCGCTCCTGTAGGGCGCTTTCAACCGTGCACATGCCGACCTCTTCCAGTAATGACAAGCTGGCCTCTAATGCCATGGCGCCGAGCATATTCGGGCTGCCGCATTCAAAGCGCCGGGCGCTCTTGGCGGGCTCCCATGTGGTGCGCTGGTAGTCGCCGGCCTGTTCGAGCATGTGCCAGCCATACTCATGCAGTTTCAGCTGTGGGCGCAGGTCGCTGCGGCAATAGAACACGCCGAGCCCCTCCGGCCCGAGCAACCATTTATGCCCGTCGGCCATGGCGAAGGCGCATTGGCTGGCTTGCACGTCAAAGGGCAGGGCACCGAGCTGCTGGATGGCATCGATGCACAGCAGTACGCCGCGTGCCTGACAGCCCTGGCCTAAACGTGGTAGATCCAAACGCAACCCGCTGGTGTACTGCACCGCGCTGATTGCCATCAATCGCGTGCGCGGGCCGCAGGCGGCTAACAAGGCTGCTTCTGCGTCGCCGCTGTGTAGGTTGACTTGCACCACCTCGACGCCCAGAGGCGCAAGCGCCTCCCACACAATCCGGTTGGAGGGGAATTCTTCATCGCTGATCACCACGTTGTCGCCTGCTCGCCAGTCCAGACCAAAGGCGACAAATGACAGCGCTTCGGAGGTGTTCTTTACCAAGGCGAGATCCGCGCAAGACGGAGCATTGAGCAGCCTCTGCAAGCGTTCACGCAGGCGCCGCTCGACCTGCAGCCAGCGAGCGTAATCTCGAGCGCCGGTGCGGGCGTTCTCAATGGCGAATTGGCTGACCGCATCGACTGACCGTTGTGGCCAGGGGGAGACGGCTGCGTGATTCAAATAGCGCAGGCCGGGAAGTTGCGGAAACTCGTCATCTACTGCGTACATGGTCGGATGATCCGTGCAATTTGCCGTTAGTTAGGCATAATACGCGCCTTCGTTTTTTTGACCCTCTAGTCCTTTTATGCATAAAGAACCCCGCAAGGTCCGTGAGTTTCGCCGCCGCGAACAGGAAATTCTCGACACAGCACTGAAGCTCTTCCTCGATCAGGGCGAAGACAGCGTGACGGTGGAGATGATTGCCGACACGGTTGGTATTGGCAAAGGCACCATCTACAAACATTTCAAATCCAAGGCAGAAATCTATCTGCGCCTGATGCTCGATTACGAGCGCGACTTGAATGAGCTGCTGCATTCGGCCGATGTTGATCGTGACAAAGAAGCCCTTTCGCGCGCCTATTTTGAGTTCCGCATGCGCGACCCGCAGCGCTACCGTCTGTTTGATCGCTTGGAAGAGAAGGTGGTCAAGGGCAATCAAGTGCCGGAGATGGTCGAGCAGCTGCACAAGATCCGCGCGTCCAACTTCGAGCGCCTGACCCAGCTGATCAAAGGCCGTATCGCCGAAGGCAAGTTGGAAGACGTGCCGCCGTATTTCCATTACTGCGCTGCCTGGGCGCTGGTGCACGGCGCTGTGGCGCTGTATCACTCGCCGTTCTGGAGCAATGTGCTGGAAGATCAGGAAGGTTTCTTCCAGTTCCTCATGGATATTGGCGTGCGCATGGGCAACAAGCGTAAGCGCGAAGGCGACACGCCGGCTAGCTAAGGTATTCAGCGGGTGGATAACCACTCTGCTGCGCGGGCGGCGACCCTATACTCGGCCCCTCTATTTGTTGGAGTCGTGCATGATCGTTGACCGCCAGGGCAGACGCTTTCGCAACTTGCGTATCAGCCTGACTGCCGCTTGCAACTATGCCTGCACCTATTGTGTGCCCGACGGTAAGCGTCTGGTGGCCGCGCAGGATGAGTTGTCGGCTGATGCCATGTTGCGTGGTGTGGCCTATCTGATTGAGGCCGCCGGTATCGAACGGCTGCGCATCACCGGTGGTGAGCCACTGGTCAGCCCCAAGCTGGAGACCTTGTTGCGCGGTGTTAGCCAGCTTGGCTTGGCTGACATCAGCCTGACCAGCAACGGTCAGCTGCTGGCGCGCAAGCTGCCATTGCTGCTGGAATGCGGTATCCGCCGCTTGAATATTTCCCTCGACACGCTGGACGTGGCCGCGTTTCGCACAATTGCCCGTGGCGGTGATTTAGCGACAGTGCTCGATGGCCTGCAACAAGCGCGGGCGGCAGGGCTGCAGATCAAACTCAACATGGTGCCGTTGCGCGGGCAGAATCTCGACCAAGTAATGCCGTTGCTCGACTATTGCCTGGCCAATGGTTTTGAGCTGCGTTTTATCGAGCTGATGCGCATGGGCCATCTAGCGCGTGATGGCGGTGGCTTTCAGCGTCAGTTTGTTGGGATGCCCGAGTTGTTGGCCATGATTGCCGAACGCTATGCCTTTAGTCAGGCGGCCGCACCCGTGGATGCCACGGCATTGCGTTATGAAATTGCGGGGCAGGGATTTTTTGGCGTGATTGCCAATGAAAGCGTGCCGTTCTGCCGTACCTGTTCGCGGCTGCGCCTGTCCTCGACGGGCTGGCTGCACGGCTGCCTGTCATCGAGCAATCGCCACTACATTGGCGACTTGCTCGACAAACCGCGCCATCAGGGGTTGCCGGCGTTGCAGGGCTTGTTGGTCAAGGCGCTGGGCGATAAACAGGATGTTGCCTTTTCTGGCGGCGCGACTGTGATGAAGATTATTGGCGGCTAGGGCCGTCACCTGCTGTGAGTAGACGCCATGCAAAATTTCCCCATCAGCTATATCGAGCCGGTGTTCCGCCCGCCCAGTGAAGCTCATTCGCTGATTCTGCCAGTGACCAATGGTTGCTCGTGGAACCAGTGTACGTTTTGCGAAATGTACACTCAGGAACAGAAGAAATTTCGTGCCCGCGATGAGGCGCAAGTGCTTGAGGAAATTCGCCGCACAGGCGAGCAAATGATTGTGCAGCGGGTATTTCTGGCCGATGGTGATGCGTTGGTCATGCCCACGCGACGTTTGCTGACCATCCTTACCGCAATTCGTGAACACATGCCTGAAGTCACGCGCGTTTCTAGCTACTGCTTGCCGCGCAACCTGCGCAAAAAATCAGTGGCTGAGCTCAAGGAGCTGGCCGATGCTGGGCTGGGCATGGCCTATGTTGGCTGTGAGTCGGGGGATGATGAAGTGCTAGCGCGGGTGAATAAGGGTGAGACCTATGCGTCCAGCCTGAGCGCGCTGGATAAACTGGGGCAAGCCGGTATCACCCGCTCAGTGATGATCCTCAATGGCCTGGGCGGCACGCTGCTGAGTGAACAGCATGCCGATAATTCTGCGCGCCTGATGAGCGAGTCGCAGCCTGAGTTTCTCTCGACATTGGTGGTCAGCTTTCCGCAGGGCGAGGCGCGTTTTCGGCAGAACTTTGCCGATTTCCAGGCGCTTAACCAGCAGCAGTTATTTGTTGAAGTCGAGCGTTTGCTACAGGGGCTTGAGCTGCGCGACACAGTATTTCGCAGTGACCATGCCTCCAACTACCTGGTACTCAAGGGTACGTTGGGTGCAGACAAGCAACGCTTGCTGGCGCAGGTGCGCCAGGCTATTGAAGCGCCGCAGCAAGCGCATTTACGTCAGGAATGGCAGCGCGGCCTTTAAGTGACGTGGCTGGCGTGAAACCTGCATCTAGACCCTATCTGCCGGTTTTTTGTCACCGGCTGCGGGAGAAGCACGATGCGTAATGTGTTGCTGATAGTAGGTGTGCTGTTGCTGAGCGGCTGTATGAAGGCCAGCGACCTGGCGGATGAGGCGATTTATCAACTTCGCGATGTCGGTGTACTCGACCACAGCCAAACGCGCCGTGCCAGCTCTTGGCGGTTACAGGCTGACTCGTTCATTTACATCGCTCAGGGCCATTTTGTTCCGCCGGGCGCGGCTTATCCGCGGCCCAACGTGGTAGCTGAAGAGGCCTACAAAGGGTTCGTCGAGTATTTCCCCATGGTGCGTCGCGCCAAGTCGCCGTTAGGTCTCGAGGAGTCGCTGGCTGAAGCGCGCGAGGCGGGAGCGCACTATTTGCTCTACAGCCGCTTCGCTTATGCCGATGATCGCATCGGTACTGTCGAGGAATGGGAAGATCAGGAGGCGCTGGATCGTCTGGGCACCGATCGCGGGGTGATTCAACTGATGCTGATCGAAACCAATACCCGCTATTTGGTCGATACTTCACGTATTCGAAGCCGCGGGGGCTTTCTGACACTTTACGATACCAAGCCAGAAGACCTGATCGGTCCGGCGCTGCAGGATTACGCGCGGCGCTTGTTGGGCTTGGGGCATTGAGGAGGGCTGATGACTGACATAGATAAGACCGGCAATTTGCTGGCGCAGATACCTAAAGGTGAGGGCAAAGGCTTGCCGCCGGTGCACCTGTGGAATCCGGATTTCTGCGGCGATATCGACATGCGCATCGCCCGTGACGGTACCTGGTATTACATGGGCACGCCCATTGGTCGCAAGGCGATGGTCAAGTTGTTCTCCACCATCATCCGCCGTGACGACGATAAATATGTGCTGGTAACGCCCGTCGAGATGGTCGGTATTCAGGTGGATGACGCGCCCTTTGTGGCGGTCAGCTTGCAGGCGGACGGCACGGGCGAGTCTCAGGTGTTGCGTTTTGTCACCAATGTTGAAGACGAAGTGGTGGCCGGTGCCGAGCACCCACTGCGAGTGGAGCTGGACGCTGCAACCGAGGAGCCTTCGCCCTACCTGCATGTGCGCAGTAACCTTGAGGCGCTGGTGCACCGCAACGTGTTTTACCAGCTGGTCGAGTTGGCGGTAACACGCGAGCTTGAGGGTAAAGCGTGGTTGGGTGTGTGGAGTAGTGGGGTGTTTTTCCCCATCGCCCCGCAACCGGACTGATCCTCTATTGCTTGCGGTTGAACTTAACTGCCCAGTGTTGTGACTCAATGATTCTGGGCACCCCAATAAGGCGTTAAGCTTCGCCCAGCAATGAGGTGTTTACGTGACCAGAAGATCATTCAGTACAGATTTCAAGCTCGAAGCAGCAGGCCTGGTTTTGGGTCAAGGCTATTCCATACCTAAAGCTTGCAAACCGATGGGCGTAGGCCCGACGGGGTTACGTCGATGGGTAGAGCAACTGCGCAGCGAACGTGGCGGCACAACACCTACGCGTAGCAAGGCCATAACTGCCGAGCAAAAGCGCATACAAGACCTAGAGGCCCAGGTTCGGCGCTTGGGGCGGGAGAAAGAAGTCCTAAAAAAAGCTACCGCTCTCTTAATTTCGGACTCCCTCGATCAGTAAGCTTGATTGAGGCGTTGGGCGAACGGTATCCACGAGCCGAGTTGTGCCGCGTATTTGGCGTGCATCGCAGCAGTGTCTACGACCCCTACAATCGACGCCGTCGTGTCAATCATCGTCGGATTGCACTGCGTCAGTTAGCCACTGAGTTTCACCTACAGAGCCGCGGTTCAGCTGGAGCTTGAACGTTGTCCGCAGCGCGGCGAATACAGGGCGTCTCGGTGGGCCGTTTTCTAGCGAGTCGCCTGATGAAAGAGGTCCAACTGTTCAGTTCGCAATGTCGCAAGTATCGTTATCGTAGGGCTGATGGTGAAAGAGCCATCGCAGCTAATGAACTGGATCGACAGTTCATGGTGAGTGGCCCGAACCAAGTGTGGTGCGGCGAGGTGACCTACATCTGGGCGGGTAATCGTTGGGTCTACCTGGGTATGCGCGCCGCATCGTGGGCTGGGCGCTCTCCAATTGACCGGACTCGCAACTTACAACGCGGGATTTGCGCGTAACTTTCGAGTCACGTGGTTGCCCACCGCAGCTGATGTTTTACTCTGATCAAGGCAGCCATTACACCAGCATCGAGTTCCGCCAAATGCTGTGGCGTTACCGGGTCAAACAAAGCATGAGCCGCCGAGGTTACTGTTGGGATAACGCACTGATGGAGAGGTTTTTCAGGAGCCTGAAAACAGAGTGGATGCCAGTGTATGGCTATGCCAACCACGGTCAGGCTGAGGCGGATGTGCTGCGCTACCTGACGGATTACTACAACCATCAGCGCCCATACAGTTACAACGGATACCAAACGCCAGTGGATGCCGAATCAGCGGCCAGATAAACCTAAACCAGTGTCCAGATTTTCTTGATCACAACACTCTCTGATTCGTTGCTTTGGTGTCAGAGGCAGTAGGGGGCGGGCACGGAACGGGTCCTATGAGCTCCGATAAATATGCCTTGGCTCCAATCCTGTCGACCATGTTTGCGTAGCCACACCAGCATCGCGGACCGGCCTTGAGTGTCATCGCTGGTTTGGGCGTCTTTATAACTCAACCCACCTTTTTCGACTTGATCTACGATCTACAGTTAAAAGCTAAGGTGTAGTCACGCAGGCTGCGCTTTGTCCCCGTATCCATTGAGTCCTCCTGAAAGTAGCCAGAAGGTGTAACCCTTATTCATGACGGGACATCTACGATTAAAGAGGCGAAGCCGCAGGGCTTCGCCTTTTTAGTCATGCGCGGATCAGTTTTTACGCGGTACGGGCTTGAGTAGCTCGTCGGGCGGCATTTCGCAGGCGATCTTGCGGCCCAGCAGCGCTTCGATGGCAGGCAGGGCGTAGGCGTCGTCTTCGCCGGCAAAGCTGATCGATGTACCGCTGCTGCCAGCACGGCCCGTACGACCGATACGGTGCACGTAGTCGTCCGGCGTTTCCGGTAGGGTGAAGTTGATCACGTGGCTGATGGCATCGACGTGGATGCCGCGACCGGCTACATCGGTGGCGACCATCACGCGGATCTTGCCTTCGCGGAAGCCTTCCAGCGCGCGAATACGTTTGTGTTGCGGCACATCGCCAGACATCTGCACGGCGCTGATGCCATCGCGGGTCAGGCGTTCTTCGATGCGCCGCACTTCATCCTTGCGGTTGGCGAAGACCATCACGCGGATCCAGTCGTTCTGGCTGATCAGGTTGTACAGCAGCTTGTACTTGTCGCTGCCGGCTACGGCATAGACGTGCTGCTCGACTGTGTCGCTGGCGACGTTTTCGGGTTCGATTTCGACGATGGCCGGCTCGGTAGTCCACTGCTTAGCCAGGTTCATCACATCTTCTGTGAAGGTGGCGGAGAACAGCAGCGTCTGGCGTTCGCCCTTCATCGGGGTCTGGCGGATGATCTGGCGTACCTGCGGGATAAAGCCCATGTCGAGCATGCGGTCGGCCTCATCCAGTACCATCACTTCGACCATGTCCAAGTGCACTTCGCCGCGCTGGTTGAAGTCGAGCAAACGGCCTGGTGTGGCCACCAGAATGTCGCAGAAGCGCGATTCGAGTAGCTTGAGCTGTTTGTCGAAGTCCATGCCGCCAACAAAACTCATCACATTGAGGCCGGTGTATTTGGTCAGGTCGGCGGCGTCCTTGGCGATCTGCACCACCAGTTCGCGGGTCGGTGCAATGATCAGCGCCCGCGGCTCACCCATGTAGCGCTCTTTTGGCGGTGGGGTTTGCAGCAGTTGGGTGATGATCGAGACCAGGAACGCAGCCGTCTTGCCGGTGCCGGTTTGGGCGCGGCCGATGGCGTCACGGCCGCTGAGGGTATAGCCCAATACCTGCGCCTGGATCGGCGTGCAGTAAGGGAACCCCAGGTCATGGATGGCATGCATCAACTCGGGGGCGAGCTTGAAATCGTGAAAACGGGTCTTGCCCTCGGCCGGCGCAACGGCAAAGTCTTCCAGTTTCCAAGTGTCGATCGGCTTAACAGGGCGTTCGCGGCGCGGTTTCGCCGGTTTTCCTTTGCTCGGTAACGGTTTTTCAGCGGCTTCAGCGGGAGAGGGTGTGACGCTGCGGCTGGATTTTTCAGCGTTGACGTCTGGCTGGACGCGCTGAGCGCTGGGCGTTACAGGAGTTGGCGTTATTGGGCTGGATTGCTCGCCCTCGGCTTTGCCGAATATTTTCTTGAGTGCTTTGAGCACGGTCATCTCATCAATTGGTTAAGGAGTGAACGGCCGCCAGTGTAAAGCAAGAAGCCGGCGCGGCGAAGTGCCGCGCCGGATGGCGGTGTTTGGCTGTTTTTTACTCAGTTTTCGGGAAGGCTGGCCAGCAGCAGGCGCTGCACATTGCCACCCATGATGGCGGCAATCTCTTTATGGCTGAAGCCTGCGTTGAGCAAGCCTTCGGTCAGTTGCGGCAAGCCGGTGACGTCAAACGGAGCATGGATGGTGCCATTGAAATCCGAGCCCAGGGCCACGTGCTGCACGCCGACTTTGTCTGCGGTGTAGCGGATCGCCTTGACGATGGCCTCCACCGAGGTGGCGCATACGGCCGTTTCCCAATAGCCGATGCCAATCACCCCGCCGGTGGCGGCGATGCCTTGCAGGTGCTTGTCGCTGAGGTTGCGCGTGCCTTTGCAGGTGCCTTGCACGCCTGTGTGGGATACCAATACCGGGCGCGTAGCCATGGTCAGGACATCGTCGATCAGCGGCCGTGAGGCATGCGCCAGGTCGATCAGCATGGCTTTCTCTTGCAGGCGCTTGACCACCTGGCGGCCCAGTGGGGTGAGGCCGCCTTTTTCCAGGCCGTGTGCGGAGCCGCCCACTTCATTATCGAAGAAGTGGGTCAGGCCGGTGATGCGAAAGCCAGCGTCATACAGGCGGTCGACGTTGGCCAGCTGGCCTTCGAGTGGATGCAGGCCTTCGGTGGCGAGAACCGCGGCAACCCGCTGCGGGTCTTCCTGCCAGGCGTTGATAAAGCGGGCTAAGTCGCTGCGTGTTTTGATCAGCACCAGACGGCCGTCGCTGTTGGCGCTGGCTTCATTGAGCTTGTGCGCCTGGTACAAGGCGCGTTGCAGCAGGCTACCCCAGGTTTCCTTGGGCCAGCGCTGGGCCATGGCCAGCAGGGTGATGTTGTCGGTCTCGCCGCTGTTGCGCTCGTAGTTGATGCCGCGCGGCGTCTTGGTCACGGTGGAGAATACCTGTAGACCGACGCGACCTTCGAGCATGCGTGGCAGATCGGAGTGGCCAAAGTCATAGCGCTTGAGCAGGTCGCGCTCCCACAACAGCACGTCATCATGCAGGTCGGCGATAAACAGCTGTTGATGCAGCTGTTTAGCCGGTTCGCTGGCTGGGTAGGGGGCGGGGGACTCGACGCTGTTCATCTTGCGGTCGAGTAATGAGGGCAGGGCGAAGACGCTGCCGGCCGCGATCAACAGGATTATCAGCAGGGTGATCAGAATCTTGCGCATAGAGAAGTGCTATCCGGGCGTTGTTGTGCGCAGCACTCTAACAAGAGTGAGTAAAAATGTGATGGATAGCGAGCGGACCGTTCTGGGTGGTTAAAACGCAGCAGATCGTAAGGGGTTAGCCGCAGATACAGTCGCGACCTTGCTGCTTGGCTTGGTACAGCGCGCTGTCGGCGCGAGCGATTAAACCCTGCAAGCTGTCCTTGGGCTGCATCTGCGCCAGGCCAATGGAAACGGTAACGCCGGGCAATACGCCGATAGGGGAGTGAAATGAACTGGCATGGTGCAGTGCCTGGCGTAGTCGCTCGCCAATGCTGTGCGCTTCTTCACGGCCAATTTCCGGCAGCAAAATGACAAACTCCTCGCCACCAAAGCGGGTCAGGCTGTCTTTGGGGCGTAGCTGATTACGCAGTGTATGGGCCACCAAACACAGTGCATAGTCGCCGGCGAGGTGGCCGTGTTGGTCGTTGTAGGCTTTGAAGTGGTCGACATCCAGCATCAGCATGCACAGGGGCTTTTCATTGAAGGCGCTGCGGGTACTTTCGCGCTCAAATATGCGCTCCAACCAGCGGCGATTGTAGGCTCCGGTCAATGCGTCGATATTGGCCGTTTGTTCGCTGTCGACAATGATTCTGTTGCCTTTGCGCACGCGGTCGCAGAGCAACTCGAGCATGTTCTGCATCAACTCGGGTGATTGCTGGAATAAGTTGAATAGAGATTCGCGGTGCAGGCGCAACACGCAGCAGGAATCGGTCGCCACCACGTAGGCAGACGGATGTTCATTGTCGATAAAGCTGATTTCACCGGCGCAATCGCCGACCTTTAAGGTGCTGACCGCTTGGCTATCGAGCGAGCCGAGGTAGACCTTGAGTTGGCCCTTGAGCAGCAGGTAGAGGTATTGGTTGCGGTTGAAGGGCGACAGCAGTACCTCGCCGGGTTCCAGATCGCAGGCGCGAAACTCCTTCAGCAGCTGGTTGATGCTGCTGGCCGCGACGTTGTTGAACAGTCGCAGATGACGAAGCTCTTGCAGGTCGGCCTGCCAGGTGGCGTTTTTCATCGCGAAGGCAGGTGTGGCTGAATTTTTGATGGGCCGGGCATCGCTAACGCTCCCTGCATTAAGGACGAGTACCAAGCCTGAACATATTCCGCTGCTTGGGACCTGACAATCCTTGGGGGAGTCTTTGGCGACCAATGGTATTTAAGTTGATTGCTTGGTCACAATTTGACGCGATCCTTGCGCCGCCTGCTGCTCACTCGGTGTGGTGCAGTTCTATGGCCACGGCAAAGCCTGCCAGGCGCTTGGTTACGGCCTCCGCTAGGGTGATATCGTGAGTGGGTAGATAAATGTGCGCGACTTGGCCGCGCTTATCGTCGCTGCGCACGTCCACTCGCAGGCGCTGATCGAGCTCCGCCAGCACCGCCTGGTAAACGCGACCAATGGCGTCGAAGCGCAGCGCAGGCTTAAAGGTTTTGCCCACGGCGGTTAGCGGAATAGCGTCGATGACCCAGGCATCCTTGGGTATGGCGGCGCGCTCCGGTATGTGTTCAGCGGCATGTGCCAGCAGCTCGGCTTCGCTGGTCTGGGCGCCGGGTTTGAGTTGCACATAAACTACCGGCAGCTCGCCGGCCTTTTCGTCAGGCTTGCCCACTGCCGCAGCCATCGCTACGGCGGGGTGTTTGTGCAGCGCCTCTTCAATCATCTGCGGGTCGATATTGTGGCCGCCGCGGATGATCAGGTCTTTGCTGCGCCCCGTCAGCCAGACGTAGCCATCTGCATCGATGCGGCCCAGGTCGCCGGTGTTAAACCAGTCGCCATCGACCCAGATGCCGGTGTTCTTACTGCTTTGCAGATACCCCTTGAATACCGTGGCGCCGCGGATGCATAGGTTGCCGATTTCATTGCGGCCGGCCTCTCTTAAAAAGTTTCCCTGTTCGTCGAGCACCTTGATTGCCACTTGGCAATACGGCATTGGCAGGCCGATTGAGCCAGGACGGCGTTCACCTGCCGGTGGGTTGGCACAACTGCCACAGGTGCCTTCGGTGAGGCCGTAGCCTTCGATCAGGGTCAGCCCGGTTTTACGCTCGAATTGGTGGATCAGCTCTACCGGCATCGGCGCAGCGCCGCATAACGCGTATTTCAACGAGCTAAGATCATGGCCTTCGCTAGGCACTTGTAGCAGGCCGGCATAGATGGTCGGCACGCCGCTGAAGAAGCTGACCTTATACTGTTCAATTATCGTCCAGAAATTACTGATCAAATTGGGGTTGCGGTAACCCTGCGGGGTGGCCAGCAATACCTCGGCGCCGCCAATAAAGGCCGTCAGGCCGGTAACGATCACCGCGTTGACGTGAAACAGCGGCAGGCCGCAGAGAGTGACATCGCCCGGTGCAAAGCCGGTGACCAGGTTCATGCTGTAGGCCATGGCCACTTCGTTGGCGTGGCTATGTGGCGCCAGTTTCGGTGTGCCGGTGGTGCCGCCAGTGTGGAAGTAGCTGGCAATGTCGTCCGGCGCGATGACGCGACCGCTTTCCAGGTGATCATCCGGGCAGCTGGCAATTAGCGCATCGAAATCCAGCACGCCATTTGGCAATACCCCGCGCTGCGCCTTGGTAGCGCTGCGCTGCGGCTCGGGCAGCAGGTTGGCCATGTCCACGCAGATGATCGCTTTGAGGGTAGGTAGTTGCTCACGCAAACCTTCGATTTTTGCCCACAGGTCGGTACCGGGGAAGGGCGCTAGGGTCACCAGCAGCTCGGAGTCCGAGGCCTGGATCAGCTCGGCGATATGTTCCGGGTCGAGCAGCGGGTTGATCGCATTGACGATCCCGGCCGCTTCACCGCCCCAGATGGTGAAGTGGGTGTGCGGCAGGTTAGGTAGCAGAAACGACACTGCTTTGCCCGGGCGCAGACCCAGGCGATGGAAGGCGTTGGCGGTCTGGGTGATTTTACCGAGCAATTGACGGTAACTGAGGCGGTAAGCCGCCTCGTCAGTGCTGCCCTGGAGAATAAATGACAGCGCCGCTGCATCAGGTTGCCGGGCTGCGGCGCGGCTGATCAGCTCAAAGGTGCTGGCCGGCAGGTCGCGCTCGGCCAGGGGTGTTTGCTCAATCAGCTGGATGTCATGCAGGGTCTTGATCGCAGGGATGGCGGGCATAGGTATTCTCGTTGGCAGGCGGTCAACTGTTGAACCGTTGCTCCAGCCAGTCAGCAATGTCGCGGATTTCCTCGTTAACCACCTCGTGGCCCATCGGGTAATCACGCCACTGTACGCTGACCCCGGCGGCGCTCAGGTAGTCGTGGGCTGCGCGGCCCATACTGGGCAACACGATGTCGTCGAATGTGCCATGCAAACAGAGGACCGGCAGTTGTTTTTTTGTATCCGCCAGGCTGATCTCGTCGCTGAAGGTCGGCGCATAAGTTGACAGGGCCATCACGCCGCCAAGGGCGAACTGCCAGCGCAGAAACGCCGTGTGCAATACCACGGCACCACCCTGGGAAAAGCCGGCGAGGACGATCCGCGCCGGATCAATGCCGCTGTCACGTTGCGCTTCGATCAGCGCGATCACCTGTTGTGCGGAGGCTTCCAGCTGTTCTCGGTTGATCGCCCGAGCCGGGCTCATGGCCAGGATGTCGTACCAGCTGGGCATGGCGTAGCCACCATTGATGGTGACGGGTTGGGTGGGGGCTTGCGGCAGAACGAAACGGGTGCTGCTTAAACGTTGCTGTAAAGCCTCGGCGACGGGCATGAAGTCGTAGCGGTCGGCACCCAGGCCGTGCAACCAAATGACGCACGCGTCGGCTGCAAGTGTGGGCTCAAGGATCAATGGTTCGCTCATCGGAGGCTCCGCGGTGGTGCGTGCGCGCTGATTCAGTGCGCATGAAATTTAAGGGGGTGGCGGATCTGGAAAGAAGATGTCGCCAGGCTGCAAGTTTTACTATTGACCTCGCCGTATGGTGCTAAAAGTGCGGCGCTGGTACGGGCTTTGCTATACACCTTAGGGACTGATGACGTTGCCGGGTAGTGGTAACACTGCTACCCACTTGGGCACGGAGCAGACTGAAATGTCTTTGCCGGCGTTTCACAGATTCGCATCGCGATGCATGCTGTGCGACAAGTCACTTGCTATCTGTCTCAAGCCCATTCAAATAATGGGCGGGTAAGAGTTTATGGCCGCTGGAGCAATCGGCAACTAAACTCGCGCTAAGGTTTGATCCCCGGTTGAGTGCGTTGCTGCCGACACACTCAGCGAGCCCCATAAGGGTACGGTGGTAGAACCGAGACTCCAAACACAACAAAAGCAACTGGAGGTTTTAATGAAGATGGTGAAATCCACATTGGCAGTACTGACCACCGCCGCTGTTCTCGGTGTCAGCAGTTTTGCTCAAGCCGGCGCTACTCTGGATGCGATCCAGAAGAAAGGTTTTGTACAGTGCGGTATCAGCGATGGTCTGCCTGGCTTCTCCTACGCTGATGCGAAAGGCAACTACATGGGCCTCGACGTCGACGTATGCCGCGCTGTTGCTGCTGCGGTGTTCGGCGATGCAACCAAGGTTAAGTACAGCCCATTGACCGCCAAAGAGCGCTTCACCGCGCTGCAGTCTGGCGAAGTTGACATCCTCTCGCGTAACACCACCTGGACCAGCTCGCGTGACTCCGGTCTGGGCCTGAACTTTGCCGGCGTCAACTACTACGACGGCCAAGGCTTCCTGGTTAACAAGAAACTCGGCGTTTCTAGCGCCAAAGAACTCGATGGCGCGACTGTCTGCATCCAGGCAGGTACTACCACCGAGCTGAACCTCTCCGACTACTTCCGTGCCAATAACCTGAAGTACACCCCGATCACCTACGACACCTCGGACGAAAGCGCCAAGTCGGTTGAAGCGGGCCGTTGCGACGTGCTCACCTCCGATCAGTCGCAGCTGTACGCACAGCGCATCAAGCTGGCCGACCCAGAGTCGTATGTTGTACTGCCGGAAGTGATCTCGAAAGAGCCACTGGGCCCGGTCGTACGCCAGGGTGACGAAGAATGGTTCGACATCGTGCGCTGGTCGCTCTACGCGATGGTCAACGCTGAAGAACTGGGCGTGACGTCGGCGAATGTCATGGAAATGTCCAAGTCGACTAAAAACCCTGACATCGCTCGTTTGCTGGGCGCTGAAGGCGAGTTCGGCAAAGACCTGAAACTGCCGAAAGACTGGGCTGTTCAGATCGTCAAGCAAGTGGGTAACTACGGCGAAAGCTTCGAGCGTAACGTCGGTGTTGGCAGCGATCTGAAGATCGAGCGCGGCCTCAACGCCCTGTGGAACAAAGGTGGTCTGCAGTACGCACCGCCGGTGCGCTGATCCCGCTGCCAGCTACTCGTCCTGAGTGGCTGGCATTGTTCTGATTGATGTGAACTTCATGCCCGCAAATGCGGGCATGAAGGTTCCAAGAGGGCTCCTATGCAAACCACTGCAAATGTCCCGCGTCCCGGTGGGTCGGTTTGGACCGACCCCAAGGCGCGTGCCTGGCTATTTCAAATTCTTGCCGTTATCGCCGTTGTGGCGCTCGGCTGGTTTTTGTTTGATAACACCCAAACCAACTTAGAGAAGCGTGGGATCACCTCCGGTTTTTCCTTTCTTAATAACAGCGCCGGCTTCGGCATTGCTCAACACCTGATCGACTACGACGAAAGCAACTCCTATGGGCGTGTTTTCGTGGTGGGCCTGCTCAACACCTTACTGGTGTCGGTGATTGGTATTGTTCTGGCGACACTGTTGGGTTTCATATTGGGTGTGGCGCGTCTGTCGCCCAATTGGTTGATCAGCAAGCTGGCAACCGTGTACATCGAGATCTTCCGTAATATCCCGCCACTGCTGCAGATTTTCTTCTGGTACTTCGCCGTTATGCTTTCCCTGCCAGGACCGCGGCAAAGCATGGGCGTAGGCGAGACGTTCTTCCTCAACAGTCGTGGCCTGTATATGCCGGCACCGAGCCCAGGGGACAACTTCAGCCTGTTTGCCGGTGCAGTAATCGTTGCGATCATCGGCGTGGTGCTGCTGTCGCGTTGGTCGAAGGCGCGGTTCGAGGCCACCGGTCAGCTGTTCCCTGTGTCCCTGGGGGCGATTCCGTTGCTGATTGGCCTGCCAGGCCTGGCGATTCTGTTAGGCGGTAACCCGCTGCAGTGGAGTGTGCCAGCGCTGACGGGCTTTAACTTCTCGGGCGGCTGGGTGCTAATTCCCGAGCTGATGGCCCTGACCCTGGCATTGACCATCTACACCGCCGCGTTTATCGCTGAAAACGTGCGCTCTGGTATTCAGGCGGTCAATCACGGCCAAACCGAAGCGGCGCGCTCTTTGGGCCTGCCTGCCGGCAAGACCTTGCGTCTGGTGATTATTCCGCAAGCGTTGCGGGTGATCATTCCGCCGCTGACCAGCCAATACCTGAACCTGGCGAAGAACTCTTCGTTGGCAGCCGGTATCGGTTATCCGGACATGGTCTCGCTGTTCGCCGGTACGGTGCTCAACCAGACCGGGCAGGCGATCGAGGTGATTGCGATCACCATGAGCGTATACCTGGCGATCAGTATCAGCATTTCCATGCTGATGAACTGGTACAACAAGCGCATTGCGCTGATCGAGCGGTAAGGAGCAGCCATGCAAACTCATACGTTCAAACCTGATTTACCGCCACCGGCGCTCAGCGTCGGTGTCGTGGGTTGGCTGCGGGCCAATCTGTTTTCTAGCTGGTTCAACACCCTGCTAACGCTGTTCGCCGCGTACTTGGTCTGGCTGATTGTGCCGCCGTTGATCCAGTGGGCGTTGATTGATGCAGATTGGACCGGTACTACCCGTGCCGATTGCACCAGTGGCGGTGCTTGCTGGGTGTTTGTGCAGCAGCGCTTCGGCCAGTTTATGTACGGCTTCTACCCGACTGAACTGCGTTGGCGCGTTGACCTGACCCTGTGGCTGGCGATCATCGGTGCTGCACCGCTATTTGTGCCGCAAATGCCACGCAAGGCCATGTATGGCCTGGTGTTCTTGGTGGTTTATCCACTGCTTGCGTACTGGTTACTCCATGGTGGCTTCCTGGGCTTAGCAACAGTGCCTACCAGCCGTTGGGGTGGCCTGATGCTGACCCTGGTGATCGCTGCTGTCGGTATTGCGGGTGCGTTACCGCTGGGCATTATGCTGGCACTGGGTCGGCGCTCGGAGATGCCGGCTATCCGGGTGATTTGCGTCACCTTTATCGAGTTCTGGCGCGGGGTGCCGTTGATCACCGTGCTGTTTATGTCCTCGGTAATGTTGCCGTTGTTTCTGCCCGAAGGTATGAGCTTCGACAAGCTGATGCGGGCATTGATCGGGGTGATCCTGTTCCAGTCGGCCTATATCGCCGAAGTGGTGCGTGGTGGCCTGCAAGCGATACCCAAAGGCCAGTACGAGGCCGCTGCGGCCATGGGCCTGGGCTATTGGCGGATGATGGGCCTGGTGGTTTTACCGCAAGCCCTGAAGCTGGTGATCCCCGGCATCGTTAACACCTTTATTGCGTTGTTCAAGGACACCAGTCTGGTGATCATCATCGGCCTGTTCGACCTGCTCAACAGTATCAAACAAGCCACCACCGATCCGGCTTGGCTGGGCATGGCCACTGAAGGCTATGTGTTCGCCGCCCTGATTTTCTGGATTTTCTGTTTTGGTATGTCCCGCTACTCCCAACACCTGGAGCGCAAGCTGGACACCGGCCATAAGCGTTAGGAGACCTTTCAATGCCTGAAGCAATCAAACAAACCAGCGCCGAGCCGATGATCCTCATGGAGGGCGTGCACAAGTGGTACGGTCAGTTCCATGTGCTCAAGGACATTAACCTGAACGTGCAGCAGGGCGAGCGTATTGTTCTCTGCGGTCCGTCCGGTTCCGGCAAGTCCACCGCGATTCGCTGCCTTAACCGTTTGGAGGAGCACCAACAGGGCCGCATCATCATCGACGGCACCGAGTTGACCCACGACCTCAAACACATCGAGGCGGTGCGTCGTGAAGTGGGCATGGTATTCCAGCACTTCAATCTGTTTCCGCACCTCACCGTGTTGCAGAACTGCACCCTGGCACCCATGTGGGTGCGCAAGATGCCAAAGCGCGAGGCAGAAGAAGTGGCCATGCACTACTTGGAGCGCGTTCGCATTCCGGAGCAAGCTCACAAGTATCCGGGGCAGCTGTCTGGTGGTCAGCAGCAGCGTGTGGCGATTGCCCGTGCGCTGTGCATGAAACCGAAAATCATGCTGTTCGACGAGCCGACCTCGGCCCTCGATCCGGAAATGGTCAAGGAAGTGCTGGATACCATGGTGGGCCTGGCTGAAGACGGCATGACCATGCTCTGCGTGACCCACGAGATGGGTTTTGCCCGCACCGTGGCAAACCGGGTTATTTTCCTCGATAAAGGCGAGATCGTTGAACAGAACGAACCAGAAGCCTTCTTCACCAACCCGCAAAACGAGCGTACCCAATTGTTCCTCAGTCAGATCATTCACTGAGATTCAACGGCTGTAAAAAAGGGAGCCTTCGGGCTCCCTTTTTTATGGCCTGCCATCCAAGGCGGCCGCCTTGCGCGCCGTCGCTGCGCGACGTTAAAAATGGCTCCTGGCCATTTTTTATGCGTTCAGCTGGATGTCTAGTTGCCGTGCGTTCAGTTGTTTTCAGGCCATAGGCGCAGCGGCTTGCCTTGGGCGGGCCACAGGCGCAGTTGCTCGGTGGCGGAAAAGTCCCAGCGTTGAACGCTGCTCAGGCTGTCGAGAAAGCGAGCTTCCTGCTCCATCAACGCCGGTGCGCACATTTTGCGCGTGCTGCCGGCGGCGCTGAAGCTGAGCTTATCGCCCTGCAAGGTGTAACCGGCAAACCAGTGATTGCAGCCGGCGTTGCCATAGGCACGGCCATCGTCACCGAGGGTGATGGTCAGGTGGCTGCGGTCGATCAGCGGTCGTTCGCCAATCCACTCCACCTGATAGGTGTGCTCGGTTTCCAACTGCGGCGTAGAGGTCGCGCAGCCCACGAGGCCGGCAGCCAGCAGGCTGATCGTCAGTACGCTTTTCATAGCGCCGCCTTATCGATGCATTTAGGGCATAGATGCTTGGCGTTTTCTGATTTCCAGCCCAGCTCCTTGATCCGCGCTTCGGCGGCCGGCGCCTGGGCTTTTTTACCGAGCGCGGCATCGACGGCGAACTCGAAGTCGAGCTGGGCATTACAGCTGTCGCAGTTGGCCTGCCAGTTGAAAATCGCCATTTCCTTGAATGCTGGTCCGGTGGCCACCGCCACCCACTGGCCGCGTGGGTTGATCAAGTGGCGAACCTTGTCGGTCACTAAGCGCATGCACAGCTCGCGGCTGCCTTTGAGAGTGACCAGCAGGGTGTCGCCGCTCTGGATCGAGCCGCCGTTGCCGGTAACCTGGTAACGGCCCGGTGCCAATGCGCGGCATTCAATCAGGGTGTGCTCGGGGTTGAGCAGGTTGTAGCGAAAGTCGTGTTCAGCCATGAATCCTCCAGATAGGCACAAATGCTATCACGCGGCAGGAAGCAGCTGATTAATCGGTGCGTCGGCCAGCCAGGCGGCGATGTTGTCGCGGGTGGTGGCGGCAATTGCCGCCAATGCTTCGTGGGTGAGAAAGCCCTGATGCGCGGTGATCAGTACATTGGGGAAGCTCAGCAGGCGCGCCAGCACATCATCCTGCAGCGGTTGCTCAGAGCAATCCTCGAAGAACAGCTCGGCTTCTTCTTCATAAACATCCAGCCCCAGATAGCCCAGCTGCCCGCTTTTCAGTGCACCGATCAGTGCCGGGGTATCGATCAGGGCGCCGCGTCCAGTATTGATCAGCATCACGCCGCGCTGCATCTGCTGCAAACGCGCGGCGTTGATCAGGTGCTGGGTGGCGGCGTTGAGTGGGCAGTGCAAGCTGATGATGTCGCTGCTTTCGAGCAGGTGATCCAGCTCGACCTGGCGCGCGCCGACCGGCAAATTGGCGATGGGCTGCGGGTCATGGATCAGCAGGTTACAGCCGAAACCGGCCATGATCCGCGCAAAGGTCAGGCCGATTTGCCCGGCACCGATAATGCCGACACTTTTGCCATGCAGGTCGAAGCCAATCAGCCCGTGCAGGGAAAAGTCACCTTCGCGGGTGCGATTGAAGGCGCGGTGGGTGCGTCGGTTGAGGGTCATGATCAGCGCCAGCGCATGTTCGGCGACGGCATGCGGTGAGTAAGCCGGCACCCGCACCACCGTCAGGCCGAGGGCACGCGCGGCGTGCAGGTCGACATGGTTGTAGCCGGCCGAACGCAGGGCAATCAGCCGTGTACCGCCGGCGGCCAGTTGCTGCAGCACGGCGGCGCTGAGGTCGTCATTGATAAAGGCGCAAACCACTTCATACCCGGCGGCCAGGCCTGCAGTGTCCCGGCTCAGGTGTGCGTGCTGAAAATTCAGCTGCCAGTCGTCCGGGAACCCCGCAGTGCGAAAACTCTGCTGGTCGTATGGCTTGCTGCTGAACAGCATGATGCGCATGGGACTCCTTGGCTCTTTGCGATAGACCGCCATCAGGCGTTGACTTCAGCCTCGTGGGCCAGCCGTTCTATGGCGGCATCCAACTCGTCCAAAGCCTGCTGGGCGGCAGGATCGTTTTGTTTCAACAGGGTTTCGCTGCGCTGGCAGGCCGCGCGCAGCTGCGGTACACCGCAATAGCGGGTGGCGCCGTGCAGGCGATGGACGCGCTCGATCAAGGCGTTACGTTCGCCGCTGTCGCGGGCCTGGCGAATAGCCTGACGATCACCGGGCAGACCGGCGAGTAGCATGCTCAGCATGTCGGCAGCCAGGTCGGGTTTGCCGGCGGCCAGGCGCAGACCTTCTTCGGCGTCCAGCACGCTGAGATGGTGATGCTCAGTAGTGATGCCGGTGTGTGCGATGCTCTGGTTGCGTAGGGCCAGGCCTGTCCACTTAAGCACCACTTGGGCGAGCTGGCGCTCGCTGATCGGTTTGCTTAGGTAGTCATCCAGGCCGCTTTGCAGCAGCGCACGCTTTTCGTTGGCCAACGCGTGGGCGGTTAGCGCAACAATGGGCACCGGGCTTTGCCCGTGTTGATTTTCCTGCTGACGAATCGCTTCGGTGGCTTGACGGCCATCCATGCCAGGCATCTGCACGTCCATAAAAATCAGGTCGAAGGTCTGTGCGGCGGCTTTCTCCACCGCTTCATAGCCGCTGCCGGCGATGCTTACTTGCGCGCCCATGTCCTCCAACAGCGTTTGCACCAGCAGCAGGTTGGCCGGGTTATCGTCAACGCAGAGAATCAGGGGTGGGCGGCTGGGTGCACTGTGCTGGTTTTCGCTGCGGCTCAGCCTCGGGCTGACTAGCTCGGCCAGGCCCCGTTGCAGTTTGCGCGTACAGACAGGCTTGGCCTGCAGCTGGCTGTAAGCGTCCGGCAACAGGCTGTGATAGAGCGATTGCTCGGTGGTGGGGCACAGCAGCATAGGTTTGCAGGCCAGGCGTTCGAGTTCCCAAATATGCTGATCGAGGCGCTCCGGCGGCAGGGTCTGGGTGCTGACGCCGAGCACCGCTAGTTCAATCGGCTGGGTGCTATGCCGCGCCTCGGCCACGGCGCTGAGCAGGTTGTCGAGGTTGTCAAAACCACTGACCTGCAGGCCGCAGTCTTCGAGTTGATGTTGCAGGGCCTGGCGGGCCAGGTCGTGATGTTCCAGAGCCGCCACACGGCGGCCGAGCAAGGGTGGACGCGGCAGATCTTCGGCATCATCGCGGGCTTTGGGCAGGCTTAACGTGATCCAGAATTCCGAGCCTTCCTCAGGTGTGCTGTCGACACCGATTTCGCCGCCCATTTGTTCAATCAACCGTTTGGAAATCACCAGGCCCAGGCCGGTGCCGCCGGCTTGGCGGCTCAGTGAGTTATCGGCCTGGCTGAAGGCCTGGAACAGCTCGCGCAAGTCTTCATCGGAGAGGCCGATGCCGGTGTCTTGCACGCTGATGCGCAGCTGTGCGCGGTCAGCGCTTTCGTCTTCGAGCATGGCGCGCATGACAATGGTGCCGGCACGGGTGAACTTGATTGCGTTGCTCACCAAGTTAGTGAGCACCTGCTTGAGCCGCAGCGGGTCACCGATTAGCGACAGCGGTGTATCGCGGTAGACCAGGCTGAGCAGCTCCAGCTGCTTGGCATGGGCGGCCGGGGCGAGGATGGTCAGGGTGTCCTGCAGCAGGTCACGCAGGTTAAACGGGATATTTTCCAGTACCAGCTTGCCGGCTTCGATTTTCGAGAAGTCGAGAATCTCATTGATGATCGCCAGCAGGCTGTCGGCGGATTTTTCGATAGTGCCTAGGTAATCCTGCTGGCGCGGGGTCAGCTCGCTTTTCTGCAACAGGTTGGTGAAACCGAGAATGCCGTTGAGCGGCGTGCGAATTTCATGGCTCATATTGGCAAGGAATTCGGACTTGATGCGGCTGGCCTCCAGGGCCTCTTTTCGCGCGAAGTCCAGTTCGATGTTTTGAATCTCGATGGTTTCCAGGTTCTGACGCACGTCTTCAGTGGCCTGGTCGACGCTGTGTTGCAGCTCTTCTTGGGCATTTTGCAGCGACTCGGCCATGCGGTTGATGCCGGAGGCCAGCTCGTCCAACTCATGGCTGCCGAGTGGCGGCAGGCGGGTTTCCAGGTGGCCGTCTTTGAGCTGGGCGACGCTTTGTTTGATCTGCCGCAGCGGGTCGTTGATGGTGCGGCTCATGCGCACGGCGAGCAGGGCAGTGACCATCAGCCCGGTGGCGATCAATAACAGGCTAGCGAGCAGGCTGCGGTAACCGCTGAGCAAGGTGCTGTGGTGCGACAGCTCCAGCTCGACCCAGCCGAGTAATTGATTAGCCGGCTCGCTGGTGGCTTTGCCGGTGAGGCTCAAGTGTTGCTGATACACCGGCAGGAGAAAACGTGTGGCGTTGGGGTTGCTGTTTTGCGCTGCTTGTTCATCGTAAGTGTCTGGCGATGGATTGAGCATGCTCGGCCCCGCGTGGGCCAGTGTATTGCGTTGGGCGGCGAGGAAACTGACGGCGCGTACATCCGGTTGCTCCAGCGCCTGACTGGCAATGCGCTGCAGCACCTCACTATCACCGACATGCAGGGCCGGTGCGGCCAGCGGCGCGAGCTGCTCGATAATCATCTGCCCGCGCTGCAACAGTTGCCCCTGTAAGCCGGACAGCTGCACCCAGGTGAAATAGCCGCCAAGCACCAGCGCCAGCAGGCTGGTGGGTAGCAGCGTGAGCATAAGCACACGGCCCTTGATGCCTAAATCCTTTATCACGCGCTGCCTCCTGTAATGTCCTTGCGCAGTTTAGCGGCTGCGCTCGCTCTTATGGCAAATGCTGTTGCTTGCAGCGGCTCTGTTGTATGGCCGAGTAAGGTTTGCCGGTATCATGGCGGCCTTCTTTGCGTTTGGATTATCTCGTTCGCCATGAGCCCGCATTACCCAACCATCGCCGATTGCATCGGCAACACCCCGCTGGTGCGCCTGCAGCGCCTGCCGGGTAACACCAGCAATACCTTGCTGCTGAAGCTGGAAGGCAACAACCCGGCAGGCTCGGTAAAAGACCGTCCAGCGTTGTCGATGATCACTCGCGCCGAGTCGCGTGGGGACATCCAACCGGGTGATGTGCTGATCGAAGCCACCAGCGGCAACACTGGCATCGCCCTGGCCATGGCCGCCGCGATCAAGGGTTACCGCATGGTGCTGATCATGCCGGACAACTCCACGGCCGAGCGCAAGGCGGCGATGACCGCCTACGGTGCGCAGCTCATTCTGGTCGGCGGTATGGAAGAGGCGCGCGACCTGGCATTGCAGATGCAGGCCGACGGCAAAGGCAAGGTGCTCGATCAGTTCGCCAATGGCGATAATCCGATTGCCCACTACACCAGCACCGGCCCGGAAATTTGGCAGCAAACAGGTGGCGAGATCACGCACTTCATCAGTTCCATGGGCACTACGGGCACCATCATGGGTGTCTCGCGTTTCTTGAAAGAACAGAAACCAGACGTACAGATTGTCGGCCTGCAACCGATGGAAGGTGCGGCAATCCCGGGTATCCGCCGCTGGCCGCAGGAGTACCTGCCGAGCATCTACCAGGCCGAGCGAGTTGACCGCATTATCGACATGGGCCAGCAGGAAGCCGAGGACGTGATGCGCCGCCTGGCGCGTGAGGAAGGCATCTTCTGCGGCGTGTCCTCTGGTGGTTCGGTGGCGGCCATGCTGCGTTTGTCCCAGGAAGTCGAGAATGCGGTGATGGTCGCGATCATCTGTGATCGCGGCGACCGTTACCTGTCCAGTGGCGTTTACGACGTACCAAGTAACTGATGGCGAAGAAAGACGGCGGTCTACGCTTTCAGCCCAGCGGTGGCACCCGTGCGCCGCAAGTACCGGTGGGCAAGAAACAGAAACTGACGATTGAGCGCCTAGCCAATGACGGTCGGGGCATCGGCTTTGTTGAGGGGCGTACCTGGTTTGTCAGTGGCGCGCTGGTGGGCGAGCAAGTTGAGGCGCGGGTGCTGGGTGCTCACGGCAAGGTGGTCGAGGCACGCGTCGAGCGCATTCTGACGGCCAGTGCCGAGCGTCGTAATGAGGCCTGCGTTCACGCCAAAGTCTGTGGCGGCTGTAGCCTGCAGCATATGCCCCATGATGATCAGCTTGCCCTCAAACAGCGCATGCTCAGTGAGCAGTTGAGCCGTTTGGCGGACCTGCAACCGCAGGAGTGGGCCGCGCCTTTGGTGGGTCCTGAACTGGGCTATCGACGCCGTGCCCGTATCGCCGTGCTCTGGGACAAAAAGGCCAAGCGTCTGGATGTGGGTTTTCGCGCAGCAGCCAGCCAGGACATTCTCGCCATCACCGATTGCCCGGTTCTGGTACAGCCCTTGCAGCCGATCCTGCGCGCGTTACCGCAGGCATTGCGTGAGCTGGATAAACCCCAAGCCATTGGTCATGTCGAGTTGTTCAGTGGCAGCAGCAATGCTGTGCTGATACGACACACCGCTGAATTGAATGACGCGGACCTAGCCCGCTTGCAGGCTTTCTGCACCACGCACAATGCACAGCTGTGGTTGCACGGCGTGACTGAGCCAATGCCGGTTGAGCCCGATCAGTCGCTGAGTTACCGCCTGGAACGTTACAACCTCGATCTGGCGTACCGCCCTGGCGACTTTGTTCAGGTCAACCAGCCGGTCAACGATGCCATGGTCGCGCAAGCGCTCGACTGGCTTGCGCCGCAAGCCGATGAACGAGTGCTGGATCTGTTCTGCGGCCTGGGCAATTTTGCTTTGCCCCTGGCCCAACGGGTGCGTGAATTGGTGGCGGTAGAGGGGGTGGCGAGCATGGTCGAGCGCGCCGCAGAAAATGCCTTGAACAACGGCTTAAGCAATGCGCACTTTTACCAGGCCGACCTGTCCAACCCGCTGGTCGAGGCTGGCTGGATGCAGGGCGGTTTTGCTGCTGCGCTGCTCGATCCGCCACGTGATGGTGCGTTACAGATGGTCAAGCAGATGACGGCGCTGGGCGTCAAACGCGTGCTGTATGTGTCGTGTAACCCGACGACATTGGCCCGCGACAGCGCCGAGTTGCAGGCGCAAGGTTACCGGCTTGAGCGGGCCGGCATCCTCGATATGTTTCCGCAAACGGCTCATGTTGAAGCCATGGCGCTGTTTGTTCGGCAGTAAATAGACGCATCGAGATAGGGTGGCACGTGCTGGGTTTTATCCGGCCCAACCCTTAACTCGGTGCAGCAGGGGCGCACAGGGATTGCGCCTTAGGTGGTCAAACTGGTCAGCCCATTAATGGCTGGCGACTGTTCGCTACGCACGGTGCGTAGCGTAGGGAAGGTAAGCAAGATGGTTCAGGTCAGAGCGCATCAGCCGATCAATGACGACGGCAGCATCAACCTTGAAGCCTGGCTCGGGCATGTACTGAGTGTCGATCCAGCCTTGGATCGGGATGCCCTGCGTGAGGCCTGCGAGTTCGCCCGCGAGGCCGAACAGCAAGCCAATGCTGCGAAAAACCTATGGACTGAGGGCGCGTCGAGCTTTCGTTCCGGGCTGGAGATCGCCGAAATTCTGGCTGACCTCAAGCTCGACCAGGATTCGCTGGTTGCTGCCGTTATCTACCGCTGCGTACGCGAAGGCAAAGTGCCGTTGGCGTTGGTGCATCAGCGCTTCGGTCCGGTGGTGGCCAAGCTGGTTGAGGGCGTGTTGCGCATGGCGGCGATCAGCGCGTCGATGAACCCGCGTGACTCGCTGGTGCTCGGCTCCCAAGCGCAGGTGGAAAACCTGCGCAAAATGCTGGTGGCCATGGTCGACGACGTGCGCGTGGCGCTGATCAAGCTGGCCGAGCGCACCTGTGCGATTCGTGCGGTAAAAGAAGCCGACGATGAGAAACGCCAGCGTGTGGCCCGTGAGGTGTTCGATATCTATGCGCCTCTGGCCCATCGCTTAGGCATCGGCCATATCAAATGGGAGCTGGAAGACCTGTCTTTTCGCTACCTGGAACCGGATCAGTACAAGCAGATTGCCAAGCTGCTGCATGAGCGCCGGCTGGACCGCGAACACTACATCAATGAGGTGATGGGGCAGTTGCGTGGCGAGCTGGAAGCCACCGGCGTGCAGGCGGATATCAGTGGCCGAGCCAAGCACATTTATTCGATTTGGCGAAAAATGCAGCGCAAGGGCCTGCAGTTCAGCCAGATCTATGACGTGCGTGCGGTGCGCGTGTTGGTGCCGCAAGTGCGTGATTGCTACACCGCGTTGGGCATCGTACACACCCTGTGGCGGCATATTCCCAAGGAGTTTGACGATTACATCGCCAACCCCAAGGAGAACGGCTACCGCTCACTGCACACCGCGGTACTTGGCCCGGAAGGTAAGGTGCTGGAAGTGCAAATTCGCACCCAGGCCATGCACGAAGAGGCCGAGCTGGGCGTATGTGCGCACTGGCGTTACAAGGGCACCGACGTCAAAGCCAGCTCCAATCATTACGAAGAGAAAATTTCCTGGCTGCGCCAAGTACTCGAATGGCATGAAGAACTGGGGGATATTGGCGGTCTGGCCGAACAGCTGCGCGTCGATATTGAGCCGGACCGGGTTTATGTGTTTACCCCGGACGGGCATGCCATCGACTTGCCGAAAGGCTCAACGCCGCTGGATTTTGCTTACCGGGTGCACACTGAGATTGGTCACAACTGCCGCGGCGCCAAGATCAACGGGCGTATTGTGCCGCTCACTTACAGCCTGCAAACCGGTGAGCAGGTGGAAATCATCACCAGCAAGCACGGCACACCGAGCCGTGACTGGCTGAACTCCAACCTGGGTTACGTCACCACCTCGCGGGCGCGGGCCAAGATTGTTCACTGGTTCAAGTTGCAGGACCGTGATCAAAACGTTGCTGCGGGTAAAGCCCAGCTTGAGCGTGAGTTGCAGCGTTTGGCGCTGCCGCATGTGGACTTTGAAAAGTTGGCTGAGAAGGCCAACATGAAAACCAGCGAAGACATGTTTGCCTCGTTGGGCGCGGGCGATTTGCGCCTGGCGCAGCTGGTCAATCTGGCGCAGCAGTTGGTTGAGCCTGATCGCGTTAACGAGCAGCTTGAGTTGATCCCACGCAAGGCGCTGGGCTTCAAACCGGGCAAGCGTGGCGATATTCAGATTCAGGGCGTGGGCAACCTGCTCACGCAGATGGCTGGTTGCTGTCAGCCGCTGCCGGGCGATCCGATTGTGGGTTACATCACCCAGGGTCGTGGCGTCAGCATTCACCGCCAAGATTGTGCCTCGGTGTTGCAGTTGGCCGGACGTGAGCCTGAAAGGATTATTCAGGTCAGCTGGGGGCCGGTACCGGTGCAGACTTATCCGGTGGACATCATCATCCGTGCTTACGACCGTTCAGGGCTGCTGCGTGACGTGACTCAGATGCTGCTCAACGAGAAGCTCAACATGCTGGCGGTGAATACGCGCTCGAACAAGGATGACAACACCGCGTCCATATCGATCACCGTCGAAATCCCCGGGCTGGACGCGCTGGGCCGTTTGTTGGGGCGTATCAGCCAGCTGCCGAATATCATCGAAGCCCGGCGTCATCGGGTTTCCTGATGCCGCGATGCAGAGGGGGCCAGGGTCAGACGCTTAGGCAGTATGACCCTGGTAGGCCCACAACCTAAGCGACTGACCCTGTTTGGGCTTAGTCGACTTTAAGCACTAACTTGCCGAAATTTTCACCGCTGAACAGCTTGAGCAGGGTTTCCGGGAAGGTTTGCAAACCGCTGACAATATCTTCCTTGGACTTCAGCTTGCCGCTGGCCAACCAGCCGCCCATCTCCGCAGCCGCCTCGGCAAAGCGTGGGGCGTAAGTCATCACCACCATGCCTTCCATGCGCGCACTGTTGACCAGCAGGTTGAGGTAGTTTGCTGGGCCTTTGACGTTCTCTTTGTTGTTGTATTGGCTGATCGCGCCGCAAATGATCACCCGCGCTTTGAAGGCCAAGCGAGTCAGCACCGCATCTAGAATGTCGCCACCGACGTTGTCAAAATACACGTCCACGCCCTTCGGGCACTCGCGTTTGAGGCCAGCGATGACCTCTTCATTTTTGTAGTCGATGGCGCCATCAAAGCCCAGCTCATCGATCAAGAACTTGCACTTGTCCGCGCCGCCGGCGATGCCCACCACACGGCAACCTTTGAGCTTGGCGATTTGTCCGGCCACGCTGCCTACGGCACCCGCTGCGCCGGAGATCACCACGGTTTCACCGGCTTTCGGCGCGCCAACATCAAGCAGGGCGAAGTAGGCGGTCATGCCGGTCATGCCCAGCGCCGACAGGTACAGCGGCAGCGGTGCGCGTTTGGGGTCGACCTTGTAGAAGCCCTTGGGCTCGCCGAGGAAATAATCCTGCACGCCCAGGGCGCCGTTTACATGATCGCCCACGGCAAAGTCGGGGTGCTGCGAGGCGATCACTTCACCCACGCCGAGCGCGCGCATCACTTCGCCAATACCGACCGGCGGAATATAGGATTTGGCATCGTTCATCCAGCCGCGCATGGCCGGGTCCAGCGACAGGTAGGCGTTTTTCACCAGAATCTGCCCCGCGCCGGGTTCGCCGACGCTGTTTTCTACATAACTGAAGGTCTCGCGGCTCGGCAGGCCGACAGGGCGTTGCGCGAGCAGAAATTGGCGGTTGAGTGGAGCGGTCATGGCAGGTACTCACTGAGCGGAAACACTGTTGATAGCCCTTAGGGGCGCAAGGGGCAAGATTTGCCCGCGAGACGAATGTAGGCCAATCCATTCGAATGATAAGTTGTGTGGGGTGTTAATCACTCGTTTGGATGGAGTCATCACCGCCAGTTTGATAGTGCTGCCTTGGTTGAGGGCAGCTGATTAGACTGCGGGCAGTGAATATTTCTTACGAGGACACGCAGATGAGCTTGAGCTTTTCCGGCCGGGTTGCCCTGGTCACTGGTGGTGCTGCTGGTATTGGCCGTGCCACAGCACTGGCGTTCGCCAACGAAGGTCTGCAGGTGGTGGTGTCCGACGTCGATGTGGTGGGTGGTGAGGGGACTGTTGCGCTCATCCGTGAAGCCGGCGGCGACGCGCTGTTCGTGCGCTGCGACGTGACCCGCGACGCCGAGGTCAAGGTGCTGATGGAGCGAACCCTGAGCGCCTATGGCCGCCTGGACTACGCCTTCAACAATGCCGGCATCGAGATCGAGAAAGGCAAGCTGGCCGAGGGCAGTGAGAGCGAGTTCGACGCCATCATGGGTGTCAACGTCAAAGGCGTGTGGCTGTGCATGAAGCACCAGATTCCACTGCTGCTGGCGCAGGGCGGCGGGGCGATCGTCAACACCGCTTCAGTGGCTGGCCTCGGTGCTGCGCCGAAGATGAGTATCTACAGCGCATCCAAGCATGCCGTTATCGGTCTGACCAAATCCGCGGCAGTCGAATACGCGAAGAAAAAAGTACGGGTCAATGCCGTATGCCCAGCTGTGATCGACACCGACATGTTCCGCCGTGCCTATGAGGCCGATCCGAAGAAGGGCGAGTTCGCTGCCGCCATGCACCCGGTCGGGCGCATCGGCAAGGTCGAGGAAATCGCCACCGCAGTGCTCTACCTGTGCTGCGACAACGCTGCGTTCACTACGGGTCATGCCCTGGCAGTGGACGGTGGCGCTACGGCGATCTGATTCCATCGCGAAATAAAGAAGCGTCCTATTGGGCGCTTTTTTTATACCTCGCCATTTCTTTCACACGATTGGCCACTAAAGTCACTGCAGTGTTCTACGCCGCTGTTCAAGATCGCCTCAGCGCTTTGATCAAGGAGTAAGAAAGCCGTGACTGCTGACCCGTTATTGACCCTGTTCCTGCCCGTTGCCCTGGGCATCATCATGCTTGGCCTGGGTTTGTCGCTGACCCTGGCAGATTTTGCTCGGGTGGTGAAGTTCCCCAAACCAGTATTGATCGGTTTGGGCTGCCAACTGCTGTTGCTGCCGCTGGTGTGCTTCTTTCTGGCTAAAGCCTTTGGTCTGGCCCCTGCTTTAGCGGTGGGGCTGATGTTGCTGGCGGCATCGCCCGGCGGCACCACGGCCAACCTCTATAGCCATTTAGCGCATGGTGATGTGGCGCTGAATATCACCCTGACGGCGGTTAACTCGGTGATTGCGGTGCTGACCATGCCGCTGATCGTCAACCTATCGCTGGCCTACTTTATGGAGGGCGATCAGGCCCTGCCGTTGCAGTTCACCAAGGTGGTGCAGGTGTTCATTATCGTACTGGGGCCGGTGGCCATCGGTCTGTGGATACGCAGTCGCTTTGCTGGGTTCGCGGCGCGGATGGAAAAACCAGTGAAGATAATCTCGGCACTGTTTCTGCTGATCATCATTGTGCTGGCGGTGGTCAAGGATTGGCAGACCTTTGTCGATTACGCACCGCTGGTGGGCGGCGCTGCGCTGGCCTTCAATGTAATCAGCCTGGCGGTGGGCTACTGGGTTCCGCGTTTAATGAAGCTGAGCCTGCGCCAATCGATAGCCATCGGCATGGAAATCGGCATCCACAACGGCACTCTTGCGATTGCTCTGGCACTGAGCCCGATGTTGTTGAACAACGCGACCATGTCGATCCCGGCAGCGATCTACAGCATCATCATGTTCTTCACGGCGGCCGCGTTTGGCTGGTGGATCAACTTCGCCCATGGCAAGGAGTTGCAGGGCGCAGAATGATCGATCGGTTGTTGCAGGCATAAAAACGCCCGGTAAATACCGGGCGTTTTTATGCCTGCAAATTAGCGTCAGTGCAGCGGCAACTCAACCCCTTCAAACAGCTCTTCCAACTCAATCTTGCTGTGGCATTGCACGGCTTTAGCCATCACGTCGCGGGTCAGGTGCGGGGCAAATTTTTCGATAAAGTCGCACATGAATCCACGTAGGAAGGTGCCGCGTCGAAAGCCGATCTTGGTCACGCTGGACTCGAATAGATCGCCGGCATCGAGCACCACCAAGTCCGGGTCGAGCTTGGCATCGACTGCCATCTTGGCCACGATGCCGACCCCAAGGCCTAGGCGGACATAGGTCTTGATCACGTCGGCGTCGGCAGCGGTGAACACCACTTTGGGCGTCAGGCCGCGGTGACTGAAGGCTTCGTCGAGTTTGGAGCGACCGGTAAAGCCGAATACGTAGGTAACGATTGAGTATTCGGCCAGGGCTTCTAGCGTCAGCTTCGGCAGTTTGGTCAGGGGGTGGCCCTGGGGCACCACCACGCAGCGGTTCCAACGGTAGCAGGGCATCATTACCAGGTCGTTGAACAGCTCCAGGCCCTCAGTGGCAATAGCGAAGTCGACGGTGCCGTCGGCGGCCATCTCGGCGATTTGCATCGGCGTGCCCTGATGCATATGCAGGGCTACGTCTGGGTATTGCTTGATAAAGGCGCTGATTACCGGCGGCAGCGCATATCGCGCTTGAGTGTGGGTGGTGGCAATGGACAGGGTGCCTTTCTTCTCATTGGAGAATTCCTGAGCGATCTGCTTGATGCTTTCGACCTTGCGCAGTATTTCCCCTGCTGTATTGATGATGCGCTCGCCGGCCGGGGTGATGCGGGTCAGGTGCTTGCCGCTGCGGGCGAAGACTTCAACCCCCAGTTCGTCTTCCAGCAGGCGGATTTGTTTGCTAATGCCCGGCTGCGAGGTATAGAGGCTTTGTGCCGTGGCCGATACGTTGAGGTCGTGATGCGCGACTTCCCAGATGTAGCGCAGTTGCTGAAGCTTCATAAAAATCCCTCAAAGCAAAAAGACAGCCGTTCAGGTTACCGGCGTTTTATATAACCATAATGAAGATTTAAGCATTAAATCTAGACCAAATCTTTAAGTGTGCAGGGTGGTTATTAAAGTTCGCCACGGCTGCGATGCTGCAGCATGGGCACCAGGTACACCGGGACTTCGGATAGTTGTACCAAGCGAGACGCGGTACGCCCCAGCGGAATGTCCATGTCGGTACCGTGGCTGTGACTGCCTAGGACCAGTAAATCAACGCCGAGTTGCTGCGCTTCGTCGAGTATGACTAAGGGTGGGTCGCCCTGAACCACGCGCACGGCTTTAACCAAATCGAGGTCATGCAGCGCTTCGCCGATCTCATCGCGAAAGCCTTCCAGTACCCGTTGCTCGATACTTGCCATCACCGTACTCAGGCCCTTGGTGCGCAGTTCTTTGAGTCGTTCTTCATCTAGATAGGTTTGTAAAACCGACTCGGCAAACAGGCCCATAGGTTCTACGGCGTGCACGACATAGAGGCTGGCATTAAAGGAGCGGGTCAGCGCCAACGCATGCTGCAGGATGTAGGGCGCATATAGACCGAGATCAGTGGCATAGAGAATCGAACGAATCATGCGGCCTCCTTGACTGCCTAACTGGCGGGCCCAATCTGAGCTTAGCAGCGCCATCGACAAGTCAAAGGAAGCCGAAGTTTTGAGGACGAATGGTTATATACGCAGGGAAGGTCGTACGCGTTTGTTTTAGCGCAGTGAGGCTGGCACGCAGCAGATCCAAAGCATGTCCTTACAGCGGTAGCTCGTTGCTGATGCCGTGGGGGACATGGCCGGTCGCCACCACCTCACGGGCTTTTTCGCAGTGCCCGGCCTGGTCGTCGAAGAACACGTCGGCGCCGAAGGTTTCCAAGATGGCTGCTTTCTCCAGGCCACCGAGAAAATAGGATTCATCCAAGCGAATATTCCACTCGCGCAGGGTACGAATCACCCGCTCATGCGCCGGCGCCGAACGGGCAGTGACCAATGCGGTGCGAATCGGGCAGCTTTCCTCGGGAAACTCCTGCTGCAAGCGGTGCAGCGCCGCAAGGAACGGCTTGAACGGGCCGCCGCCGAGTAACTCGCGGGCCGACTGGCGTTCGTGGCTCTGGAAGGCTTCCAGCCCGCCCTGTTGATAGACCCGTTCGGACTCATCGGAAAACAATACAGCGTCACCGTCGAAGGCAATGCGCAGCTCATTGCTGGCCGCTCGTCGCGCGCCACCAGAAAGAATGGTGGCCGCACCAAAGCCTGAGCGTAAAGCGCTGCGCACATCCTCAGCATGGGTGGAGAGAAACAGGTGACAACCGAATGCCGCCAGATACGGGTCTGGGCTGCGCCCGCCGACAAAAGCAGCGCGGGAGATGCCCAAGCCATAGTGCTGGATCGAATTGAAGGCGCGCAGCCCGGTATCGGCACTGTTGCGTGAAACCAGGATGACTTCGACCCGCTGCTGCTTGAGTGTCGTGTTTATCGCCAGCAGTTTTTCCACCAAGGGGAAGGCATCGCCAGGGGCGAGAATCTCCTCTTCATGTTCAATCTGATATTGGCGATAAGCCGCGACGCCTTGGCTTTCATAAACCTGATGGCTCTCGCGCAGGTCGAACAGCGCGCGTGAAGAAATCGCCAGTACCAGTTTGTCGCCTAATGCCTTGCTCATGGCCGCTCCGATCTACTGTTGGCGTTGTTGAAGAAAGCGCAGGGCTTGATAGAGCATCTCGGTACGCGGCATGGCGCAACCGGCTGCGGCCGCCGCTGCCAGGGGTGCAGCATAAATGGCATGTAGCTCCAACGGACGTTGCAGGATGAAGTCGTGGTACATGCTGGGCAGGTAATCCGGCATGCGATCGGTGGCGGCTAACAGTTTGCCGGCAAACCCGGCAGGCAGTTGATGGCCGCAGGCCGCGGCCGCATCGACGACTTCCTGCATGATTGCGGCAACCAACGCACGGCTTTCGGCATTGCTCATCAGGGCTGTGGTGTGGCTGTTTAACAGCACGGCCAGGCCGTTGTAGGGCACATTCCACACCAGCTTCTGCCAGCGCGCCTGATCGAGTTCAGCCATGGCGGTGGAATCCAAGCCTGCTGCTTGGAACAAGGCGCTGCCTTGCTCAAGAATCAGCTGACGACTCTCGGCATCATTAGCGGGCCCCGAGTGATAACCCAGGTTGATGTTGCCCAGTGCCTGATGCTCGACCACGCCTGGCGCGCTGCGATGGGCGCAGATGTAGCAGAGGCCACCGAGTAGATGCAGCGAGTCCGGTAACAGTGGTCGCAGTTCTTCCTCAACGGCAAGACCGTTCTGCATCAGTACGACCTTGGCGCCTGGCGCGGCGGCCTGGATGATCAGTGGGGCCATCTCAGCGTTGCTGGTGGTTTTGGCGCCGACCAACAACCAGTCGCAGGGCGGCATATCCGCCACTGACTGGTAAGCCTGCACCGGCTTTAGGTGCAGGTTGCCATGCTGTGCGCTATTGACCTGCAAGCCGTGGGCGGCCACGTCAGCAAATTCACTGCGCAGCAGAAAATGCACATCGAAACCGGCGCGCGCCAGCATCAGGCCATAAAAGCCGCCAATGGCACCGCTGCCAATAATGCCGATACGGGGTTTTGCATTCATCAGGGAAGCTCCTCTGCGGGGCGCGACAGGGCAGTGTTCAGCGCTTGGGTAAGTTCGGCGGTGTGCAAACGCGTCTGCAGGGCGCCATAAAATTGGCCATCACGCACCACAAACAAGGCGGGCAGATGGAATACCTCGTAACGCGTCACTAAACCGCCATTGTTAGCGGCATCAATCCAGGCCAGATGTTGAATCGGCAGGGGTAAATTAGGCAGTTCACAGCGTGCCCAGCGACAACTGGCACAACCTATGCTGGTAAATAGCAACAGTGAAGTGCCGGGTAGGTCCAGCAGAGTACGGTCTGCATCTAAGTCTGTCAGTTCCAGCTCAGTCACTATACTGCCCAATGTGGTATCAAATTGATGGCATCCGAGGTAGTCATAGATGCGTCACTTTCTGCGTCATCCCAGCGATATGCCGGTTGAGTTGGTTCTGCGCAAGCAGGCTTATGTTCCCAGGCAGCGGCTCAACAATATCAGTCTCGGTGGTGTGGCTTGCAACTCAAGCCGCGCTTTTCGAAGTGGCACTGCAATCGAGCTGCGTATCCCATTATTTGGTGAGCATGCGCGCTACCCCGGTTTAGTCGCCTGGTGCCGCAAGCAGAAAGGGCAGTATTTGGTCGGTATTGCCTTTGTCGACGAGGACACGCTGTTTCGCGCCCGTATGGTCGAGCAGGTTTGCCAAATTGAGCATTATCGCCACCAGCGCGAGAAAGAGCTGGGTTGCAGCCTGTCTGTCGAAACAGTTGCACAGGAGTGGATCGCTCAGCATGCCGCCGAGTTTTCCCAAGCCAGCCTAAATCAGTGATTGCCCTGCCCGTAGGCCGTTGAAAAGCGTAGGCGAGGCAGGCAAGACAAGGCGCTACGTAGTAACAGCCTTTGGCTGGTCAAAGCGCCGAGGAAGCGGAGTGTACGAGTTGTACATGAGCATTACTCGCTTCGCTCGCCCTAGGGGCCGCGCTGAAGCGCGTTAGCCTAAATCGGCTTGCCGAGGCCGTTTTTAACGCAGGATTGCCAACCCAAGTAGTTTTCGACGACCTGCCAAGCCCATTGTCGAGCCAGGCCTTAACGCGCTAAGGTTCGGCTTCCCCGCTGTGCTCATATTGCTGTGCTCCGCCACACGGGGAGCGCTGGCGGCCGGCACCCGTGACCTGATGACTCTAAGTGATGAATAGCACGATGGCTGATTTACCGATTGATGACCTGAACGTTGCCTCCAACGACACCCTGATTACCCCCGCCGAGCTCAAGCGTGAAATTCCGCTGACCGAAGCTGCACTGCGCACCGTCGCGAGTGGTCGTGAGGTGATCCGCAATATTCTCGATGGCAAAGACCACCGCTTGTTTGTGGTGGTGGGGCCGTGCTCGATCCACGATATCAAGGCCGCTCACGAGTATGCCGAGCGCCTGAAAGCGCTGGCTGCCGAGGTGTCAGACAGCCTCTATCTGGTTATGCGTGTGTATTTCGAGAAGCCGCGTACCACCGTGGGCTGGAAGGGTTTGATCAACGATCCGTTTATGGACGACTCGTTCAAAATCCAGGACGGTCTGCACATCGGCCGCACCTTGCTGCGTGATCTTGCCGAAATGGGCCTGCCGACCGCCACCGAAGCCCTTGACCCAATCTCCCCGCAGTATCTGCAGGACTTGATCAGCTGGTCGGCCATCGGCGCGCGCACCACCGAATCGCAAACCCACCGCGAAATGGCCTCGGGCCTGTCCTCGGCTGTGGGCTTCAAGAACGGTACCGATGGCGGCCTGACGGTGGCTATCAATGCCCTGCAGTCGGTCTCCAGCCCGCATCGCTTCCTCGGTATCAACCAGGAAGGTGGCGTGTCCATCGTCACTACCAAGGGCAATGCTTACGGTCACGTAGTGCTGCGCGGCGGCAACGGTAAACCGAACTACGACTCGGTGAGTGTTGCCGTTTGTGAGCAGGAACTGACCAAAGCCGGCATACGCCCGAACATCATGGTCGATTGCAGCCACGCCAACTCCAACAAAGACCCGGCGCTGCAGCCGCTGGTAATGGACAACGTGGCTAACCAGATTTTGGAAGGCAATCAGTCGATCGTCGGCCTGATGGTGGAAAGCCACCTGGGCTGGGGCGCTCAGTCGATTCCCAAAGACTTGAGCCAGCTCAAGTACGGCGTATCCATCACCGATGCCTGCATCGATTGGGAAAGCACCGAAAAAACCCTGCGTGGCATGCACGCCAAGCTCAAGGATGTGCTGCCCAAGCGTCAGCGCGGCTGATTTAGCTGCGTTAACAAAAACGGGCTTATGCGTGATGCATAAGCCCGTTTTTTATGGCTGAGGCAACGGTGCAGTGAATAGGGCAGCGCTAATCAGGAAGGCGCGTGAGAGACGCGCTTATATGCGCATCGCTCTTGATAGCCCGCACCGCTTCGGGCGAGTCATTTGCGTTTGTAATGGCTCGTGATTGCATTCGATCTTGCGCTTCATACGGTATCTGATGTGCCATTGTGAGGCATAGATTCCATCAGTACGGAGCCTACCGTGAGTGGCGCCTGCATCTGGAAATTAGGGCTTTCGCCAGTAGCGGGGTAGGGATCAGTGATGCGCTTGTACAGCGCATGCGCGGCCATCAACCCGGCCATGCCCATCAAGCTGTAAAAGAAGCTCGCCGGCCCCCAGCGCTCCATGGTCAATGACACCAGAAACGGGCCAATGCTGGCGCCCATACCACCCACCAGCAGCAAGGTGCTACTGGCTCCCGTGGCTTGATCGGCCTCCAGCTGGTCGTTGCTGAGCGCCAGGTACAGTGCCAGCAACGGGAAACAGCATCCGCCGAACAACAACGCCAGCAGTAGATGACTGCTATTGCTGGTAAAACCCAACAGCGCACTGCCCAGGGCGAACACCAGCGCCGCGCCAGCGGAAGCGGCAATGACCGTGCGCCGGTCGATGCTGTCCGAGAGCTTGCCCAGTGGCCATTGCAGCAACATGCCGCCGAGCACCAGCATCGCCATAAACAACGACACCTCACTGACCTGCATGCCCAGTCGGCTGGCATACACCGCGCCCATGCCGAGCACCATGGCGTAACAGGTATTGATCAGAAACGAGCCAACCAGCCCCGTTGGCGCCAGGCGATACAGACTGGCGATGCTCACCGGGCGGGCACTCTCGAAGGCCGGCATCGGCGTGGCGCTGAGCAAGATCGGGATGGCCGCCAGGCTGATCAGAATCGAGATCAAGGTAAACAGCTCGAAACCGGCCGGGTCGGACAGGTTGAGCAGAAACTGCCCGGCGGCAAGGCCGGCGAGCATGGTGATCATGTACAGCGACAGCAGCTGACCACGATTACGGTTATCCGCCGCCTGGTTCAACCAACTCTCGGCGACCACGTAAATGGCCGACACGGAAAACCCGGTAAGCAGGCGCATAAAGCCCCAGACCCAGGGGTCGACCAGCACCGAGTGGACCAAGATGGTCATCGAGGCCAGCGCGGTTAACGCCGCAAAGGCGCGCACATGACCGACCCGTTGAATGATCGAGGGCGCACGCAAGGAACCGAACAAAAAACCCAGGTAATAGGCGGACATCAGCAGGCCGGTGGCGCGGGTATCAAAGCCCTCCAGTTCAGCCCGCACCCCCAACAACGTACCTTGCGCACCGATGCACAAGCCGATGACGCCGAGACCGAAGAACAATGGCCACACGGTACGAACAGTTTGCCGGAGCATGCACACCCCCTGAAGCATTAAGCGTCTGAGCGGTGCCGCCAGGCGCGGAATTAGAAATGAGCGAACGGCTGCGCGGAAAAACCGCTGCAGCCGTTCGGGTCGATCAGGTGAAGCGGACGGGCATTGGCCCGTCCGCTGTTGCGCTGTCCTCAGCTCGGCAAGAACTCCTTGGCCCAACCCAGGCTGGCGATATTGCGTTCGATCATCGACTCGACCTCGGCTGCGCTGTAACCCATCTCGGCCAACACTTCGCGGGTGGAATGGCCCCAGCGCTCTGGCAAGCTGACCGCCTTGATGCTGGCCTCGCTCGGACGGATCGCCAGGTGATCGATCTGGGTCAGGCAATGGCCACTCGGGTGCTCGGGGTGAACCGAGAAAGCAAAGCTGCCAAGGTCGATACCAACGGTGCCATCGCCTTCACGGCTGTACAGCTCGCGCAGGGTTTCGATCGACAGCGGTTCCGCGGCGGCGATATCGGCGGCCTGCAGCTGTTCAGCCCAGTAAGCCGCCGGTGCGGCTTGCAGCGCGGCTTTGAGGAACGCGCCAACATCTGCGGCGGCGCTGATCCCAGCCAGGCCTTCGACCCGCTCCAGCTGCGGCAACTCGGCCGTCTTGGAATCCAGGTAGAGCCAGCCTTCGGCGGTTTTGTAGAAGTGCGAGAGGGCATTGTGGCCCAGCACTTCGCGGCCCGACGGCTCGTTGAACGGCGCGCGGCCGGCGTAATCGAAGGCGAACGACAACTGCGCCAGGTTGGTGACCGCCGACAGCGAGGTGCGCGAACGGGTTGGCTGGCCAGTCTTCAGCTTGTGGTAGATCGACACCGCCATGCCCAGACCGGCGGCGAAGCCACAGTTGACGTCCAGGGTGCCGAGGTGCGCGTGCTCCTCTGGCGTCTCCGGGCCACCGAAACGGCTCATGATGCCGCTGTGCGCTTGGATGATATCGTCGTAGCCGATGTAGTTGCTCTTCGGGCCTGGCAACGGGCCACCTAGGCAGTCCAGGCGGCAGAACAGCACGCCCGGGTTGACCGCTTGCAGGCTGTCGTTGTCCAGCCCCAAGGATTTGAGCTGACGCTCTGGGGCGTTGATCACCACCATGTCGACCGAGCGCACCAGGCGATTGAATACCTCGCGGCCTTCCTCGCTCATGATATCGACCAGCGCGCTGCGTTTACCCATGCCGGTCTGGAAGGTAAACAGGGTGCCGATCAGTGGGTCGTACATCGGTTTAACGGTGTCGAGCTTGATCACCTCGGCGCCGAAACGGGCGAGGAACGCCGTGGAGTGGGGGCCGGCGATGACGTTAGTCAGATCGAGGATACGGAAGCCGTCGAGCCAACCGGCATCATTGGCTGGCTGCACAGCATCACCCACTGGGTAGCTGGTCGGATACGCGGCAGCCACTTCACGCAACTCGGTCAGTGCTTGGGCGAAGCTGACGTTTTTGCGTGGGCGCGGCGTGACCATCTGCTCGGCGCACTCTTCCAGCCAGGCGAACGGGCCGGGCTGTTTCATCAGGCCGTACTCGGGGTCGTTAACTTCGACGATCAAACCGGCCGTATTGGTGTGTACGTGGTTGACCCACTCCTGGGTGGTGCGGTGCGGTGCGCCAGGAATCTGCCCTTCGCCGAAGATGGTGCCCCACTCTTCAGATGTCTTGGTTAGGAAGGCTTGCTTCATTTTCGCCGAGATATGGTCGGCCCACTTCTTCGGCAGCGGGTAGACGCCGATCGAGGTTTCGCCGTCCCATTCGCTGAGCGGCGCGTGCAGGTCATTCACTTCCGGCAGGCCGTCAGCGACCAGCTCGTCATACACACCCAATACCTGCAGCGCACGCTTGGCGTGGTTACGGTGCGATGGGCAGACGCAATAGAACATGCGCCCGTCGGCACACTTGTAGGTGCGGTAGAAGGGGTCGAGGTATTCCTGCAGGTCCTCGTAGGTCAGGTCCATGACAATGTTGTTGGCCTTGCGGTGCTCAATTTCCAGCTCGCGCATGGTCTTGTAGCGCTCAGGCAGGCCTTCGATCACGTAGGAGTTGTACGACAGACCTTCCATCAGCGCGGAAATCACCGGCACTTCGATGGCATCGCCACGGCCAGTACGCTCGCGAGCTTGCAGGGCCAGGGCGACGGAGGCGGCGGCTAGAGTAGTGGCGTACGCCGAACCCAGCGGCAGCGGCGAGAAGCTTGGGTTGAGGCCCAATAGCACACGGTTGAAGCCCATGTCGGTGAAGGCACCAGCGGTGGCCGCTACCACCGCTTCGGTGGCTTTCCAGTCGCGGCGCAGTTCGTCGTTGCTGGCAAAGCCTGGCACCGACAGGGTGATCAGTTCCGGGCGGACTTCACGCAGCGCGTTGAAGTCGATGCCGAGCTTCTGCATGACGCCGGGGCGGAAGCTTTCAATCACGATATCCGCTTGTTCAATCAGCGCCAGCGCCTGAGCCAGGCCATCGGCTGACTTGAGGTCTAAGCGCAGGCAGCTCTTGTTGCGGTTAAGCACGGCATTGGCCGGGTGCTCCCACTGCGGGCCTTGCGGTGGATCGATATGCACCACACTGGCGCCTAAGTCGGCGAGGGTCATGGCCACGGCGGGGGCGGCGATTTGCTGGCCGAAGTCGACAACGCGAACGCCGGTCAAAGGCAATTGATTGTTGTTGTTCATTTCACTGATCCCTCTTAAAGCGCGCCAGCCAGTGGCAATCAATAGTCCGGCTGGACATAGTGTTGAGTGTTCAGCGCGCCGTTATCACGGTGCCGAGTTATAACTGCCGAATAACAACCGCGCACTGATAGACACATAGCAGCAAACTTATAAATGGGTTATTCATTTAACCCAGGGTCAAGTTTGTGTTCGTCGTCGCTCGTGTTAGTTGTGGTCTTGTTTCGGTAGTGCTGATACTAGGAATGAATAAAATTAGGGGCCAGCAATAAAAAATAACCCTTAGACCGGGTTTTACTTATGGCTTAACGACGGCGTGCATTCGCGTTGTTGCGCATGACCTAAAAAGAGCTGGATGAGGCTAGGGGAGAGGGGTAACGGGCAGTAAAAATGAGGAGCCATAAAAAATAACGGGGCAAAGGTCGCTAATTTTTTGCTTCTCATCGTTTTTTAACTTCATAACAATAGGTTTCGTCTCGGTATCAGACCCTTTTACGGTTTGCACGGTACGAGAGGCGCAGCGCAGCTAGGCGACACAGGGTCTGACGGCTAGTGCAGGTGTACGCAGGAGCATGACAGGCAGGAGCGAGCAGGTTCTCACATGGGCCGCGTGATCGACGCGGGTTCGAGAGTTAACCAACAGCTAAGAGGTAGACAATGAAAATAAATATAAGAAAGACGCACATGCAGAGGACCGGACAATGACAAGCCAAGCAAATAAATTGCCCGCGTCCGGGCTCTTTACCGGGGCACACCCGGTCATGTCAATTGGTGCAGCCTTATTGGTAATTGCCTTCGTGCTCTTTACCGTCATTGATCCGGAATATGCCGATGGTGTGTACGGTGCAGCCAAGAGTTTTATTTCAACAAACTTGGCCTGGTATTACATCGGCTTGATGAGTTTATATCTGTTTCTGGCTATTTGGCTTAGCTTCAGCCGTTATGGAAATATTCGCCTGGGCAAGGACAGCGACCGGCCAGAGTTCAGTAACTTCTCCTGGTTTTCGATGTTGTTCGGTGCCGGTATCGGCATTGGCATCCTGTTCTGGAGCATCGCCGAACCTATCTATCACTTCCAGGGCACGCCGCTAATCGGCGAGGCGCAGAAGATGACCGCCGAGGCCGCACAAGTGGCCATGCGCATCTCGATCTTCCACTGGGGCCTGCATGGCTGGGGCCTGTTCGCGGTATTTGGGTTGATACTGGCCTACTTCGCCTATCGCAAAGGCTTACCACTGTCGATTCGCTCCAGCCTCTACCCAATACTGGGCGAGCGCATCTACGGGCCCTGGGGTCATGCTGCCGACCTGCTCGCCGTGTTCGGCACGGTGTTTGGTATCGCCACCTCGCTGGGCCTGGGCGCACAACAGATGAACGCCGGGCTGAATTACCTGCTGGGTTTTGAAGTCTCGATTCGTCACCAGATTCTACTGATCGCGGTGATTTCGGTGATCGCCACCGCTTCGGTGCTCAGTGGCGTGAACAAAGGTATTCGCATGCTCAGCGAGCTGAACATGCACCTGACTATCCTGATCCTGGCGCTGTTCGTAATCTTCGGCCCGACGGCCTATCTGCTCGGTGCTTTTGTCACCAACACCGGTGATTATCTGGCGCATGCCGTGCAGCTGGGGCTGTGGATCGACCCGGATCCAAAAGGCCAATGGCAGGGCTGGTGGACGATTTTCTACTGGGGCTGGTGGATCGCATGGGCACCCTTTGTGGGCATGTTTATCGCGCGTATTTCCAAGGGCCGCACCCTGCGTGAGTTTGTTCTGGGTGTGCTGATCGCACCGACCGTGCTGGCCACTTTCTGGATCACCATCTTCGGTAACACGGCGATCTTCATTGAATTGTTCGGCGGCGGCGGCGTGGTGGCTGCGGTCAATGACGACGTCACCATGGCACTGTTCAAAACCATCGAGCTGATGAACCTGGGCCAGTGGCTGACCATCCTGATGTCAGTGATCTGCACCCTGATGCTGGTGACCTACTTTGTCACCTCGGCTGACTCGGCGACCCTGGTGATCTGCACCCTGATCTGTATGGGCGACGAGCATCCACCTGCGCGCTATCGGATTTTCTGGGGCCTGGCGATTGGTGCGGTAGCGGCGGTACTGCTGCTTGCTGGAGGGCTGAAAGCCTTGCAAACAGCCTCGATCGTCGCGGCGCTACCGTTCTCCTTCGTTGCCATCCTGGCCACCTACGGATTCTTCAAAGCGCTGCGCCAAGATGTTGCACAGTGTGATGCAGCAGCCCGCCGTGAGCTTAGCGATAGCCAACAGACACCGGCGAGCCACAAACCGGCCATCACAGCTGCGGCCACGCTCTGAGTCACAACACCTGCGGGCCTGCGCCCGCAGTTCTCTACACCACAAACACTGCATGGGAGCGCCATGACTGCGCTTCCTGATGCCCGTCATCTCGGAATTAACGGAGTTGCCATGTCTACTCAAGTAATCCTTCCTCGCATCATGCAAATTGGCGAGGACGCCAGCCAAGACATTCACATCGTGATGGCTAACCTGGGCTGCAGCCGACCGTTGATCATCACCGATCCGATGATGGTCAAACTCGGTTATGTCGAGCGCATCCAACAGCGCCTAGTGCAAGAAGGCATCCGCGCCGACGTGTTTGACGAGACGGTGCCAGAGCCAACCGTGGCCTCAATCCAGGCCGGGGTAGCCAAAGCTCGTAGTGGCGATTACGACTGCATTATCGCCCTCGGCGGCGGCAGCCCGATCGACAGCGCCAAGGCTATCGCCATCCTCGCCAAGCATGGCGGTGAGATGCGCGACTACAAGTTCCCACGCATCGTCGTCGAGTCCGGCCTGCCGATTATCGCGGTACCAACCACCGCCGGCACCGGTTCGGAAGTCACTCGGGTGACCATCATCGCCGACGAGAAAACTGACGAGAAAATGCTCTGTATCGGCATCGGCTTTATGCCGGTGGCGGCGCTGATCGATTTCAGCCTGACCCTCAGTTTGCCGGCGCGCACCACCGCCGACACTGGCATCGACGCATTGACCCACGCGATGGAAGCTTACGTCAGCAAGAAGGCCAGCTTGTACAGCGACAGCCAGGCCCTTGAAGCCATGCGTTTGATCGGCCCGAACCTGCGTCGTGCCTACCATGACGGCTCAAACAAGGCCGCCCGCGAGGCGATGATGCTGGGTTCGACCCTGGCTGGTGTGGCGTTTTCCAACGCGTCGGTGGCCCTGGTACACGGCATGAGCCGGCCGATTGGGGCGCATTTTCATGTGCCCCACGGGTTGTCCAATGCCATGTTGCTGCCCAGCGTCACCGCCTTCTCCATTCCGGCCGCCGCCGAGCGCTACGCTGACTGCGCACGCGCGATGGGCGTAGCCACTGCCACCGACAGCAATGAGGTGGCCAACGCCAAGCTGCTCGCCGAACTCTGCGCGCTCAATGATGAGCTGCAAGTGCCTAGCCCTGCGCAGTTTGGTATCGACCGTGAACAGTTTTTCGCCCAACTGCCTGTCATGGCCGAGCAGGCGCTGGCCTCAGGTTCGCCGAACAACAACCCCCGTGTGCCAAGCGCTGACGAGATCATCGAGATCTATAAGCAGCTTTGGTAAGCCGTTTTCTATCCCTGCCCGGCGGGCCACCGCCAGCCACCTTTATTGAGGAACACCGCGATGAACACAGTAGGACATTTGATCAACGGCCAAATCGTCAACGACGCCGCCCGTCTGCAGGACGTGTACAACCCCTCCACGGGTGAGGTCAGCAAGCAAGTGGCGCTGGCGTCCAAGAGCACTGTCGAGCAAGCCATCAGCGCCGCCGAGGCAGCCTTCCCCGCGTGGCGCAACACCCCGCCGCTGAAGCGTGCGCGGGTGATGTTCCGCTTCAAGGAATTGCTTGAGCAGAACGCTGACCGTATTGCCCAGATGATCGGCGAGGAACATGGCAAGATTTCCCACGACGCCCTCGGCGAGCTGCAGCGCGGCATCGAAAACGTCGAATACGCCTGCGGCGCCCCTGAGTTGCTCAAGGGCGAGCACAGCAAGAACGTCGGCCCGAACATCGACTCCTGGAGCGAGTTCCAGCCGCTGGGCGTAGTCGCCGGTATCACCCCGTTCAACTTCCCGGCGATGGTACCGCTGTGGATGTTTCCCATGGCCATCGTCTGCGGCAACTGCTTCATCCTCAAACCATCCGAGCGCGACCCTAGCTCCACCCTGTTTATCGCCCAGCTGTTGCAGGAAGCCGGTTTGCCAGACGGCGTAATGAACGTGGTCAACGGCGACAAGGAAGCGGTCGACACGCTGCTCAGTGACGAGCGCATTCAAGCGGTGAGCTTCGTCGGCTCGACCCCGATCGCCGAGTACATCTACAAGACCGCCAGTGCCAACGGCAAGCGCTGCCAAGCCTTGGGCGGGGCGAAGAACCACGCCATCGTCATGCCCGATGCGGACATGGACAACGCGGTCAACCAGCTGCTCGGCGCTGCATTCGGCTCCTCCGGTGAGCGCTGCATGGCGCTATCGGTGGCCGTAGCAGTAGGCGATGCGGCAGCCGATGCGCTGATCGAGAAGATGCAGGCCGCCATGCAGACATTGAAGGTCGGCGCCTATTCCGAGAAGAGCAACGACTTTGGCCCGGTGATCACCAAGGCGCATCAGCAGAAGGTGGTGGGCTACATCAATAGCGCCGAAGAGCAGGGCGCCAAGATCGTCGTCGATGGCCGCAACCCACAGGTCGTAGGGCATGAGAATGGCTTCTTCGTCGGCGGCACACTGATCGATAACGTGCTGCCAGAGATGCTCAGCTACCAAGAAGAAATCTTTGGCCCTGTGCTGCAAGTGGTACGGGTTAACAGCATGCAGGAAGCCATGAACCTGATCGACGCCCATGAGTATGGCAACGGCACCTGCATCTTTACCCGTGACGGTGAGGCCGCACGCTACTTCTCCGACAACATCAAAGTTGGCATGGTCGGTATCAACGTACCGCTGCCGGTGCCAGTGGCGTACCACAGCTTCGGCGGTTGGAAACGCTCGCTGTTCGGCGACTTGCACGCCTACGGCCCGGATGCCGTGCGCTTCTACACCCGGCGCAAGACCATCACTCAGCGCTGGCCGTCGGCAAGTATCCGTGAAAGCGTCGAGTTCTCCATGCCGACCATGAAGTAACGGGGCATGCCGTGCTGACGGAAAAACCGCCGGCAATCGCAGGCCACGTCCCAAAACGGGACGTGGCCTTTTTGCGTTTCAGTTCGCTCTAGCGAGCGGACATGAGACGCCCTGCAGGAGTCAGTTCGATGACTGAAAAAGGATCCTCAATCACCCGAGTACTGGAGATCATCGAAGCGGTTGCGCGGGCGCAGCGGCCGATATCGCCGGTCGATCTGGCCGAGCAGCTGAGCATTCCCAAACCGAGCATGCACCGGCTGTTGGTCCAGCTCGAAGACGACGGATATTTGCAAAGTAATATGCGTGGGCTGCTGGTACCCGGTGACCGTCTGCATGAGGTTGCCTTGGGTGTGCTTTACAGCGGCCGTTTCAAAGCGCCGCGTCAGGCCATTCTGAAGCGCCTGACTTCGATCATCGGAGAAACCTGTGGCATCGCCATTCCTAACGGCACCGAGATGATCTACTACGACCGCGTGCAGACTGAGCGGCCGTTACAGGTCTACCTGCCGGTGGGCAGTCATACGCCGATCTGGTGCACATCCAGCGGTAAGCTCTACCTCAGCTCGCTGCCGCGCGAACGACGCCTGCGCATCATCAACAACCTGCCGCTGAATCAATATGCACGCAACACCCTGATCGACGCGGCTGAACTGGAAGCCGCGCTGCTGAAAATCAAAGAGGATGATATTGGCACCGACAATGAAGAATTCGTCGACGGTCTGGTAGCCTGCGCCGTACCGGTCAAGGATCGCCACGACAGGCTCTTCGCCTGCCTGTTCGTGCACGCACCACTGATCCGCAAGAGTTTGGACGAGCTGCTCAGCTACGCTCCATTGTTACGAGAAGCGGCGGCCGAACTCGGTCAGCTGATCGATCATGCCGACGATGAAACAATCAAGGTTTAGCCACTGTTATGAAGAAAAGACTCCCGCCGTTGAATTGGTTACGCGCATTCGAGGCCTCGGCCCGGCACCTCAACTTTACCCAGGCGGCGGCCGAGCTGAGTCTTACCCAGGCGGCTATTAGCCAGCAGGTCAAAGGGTTGGAATCACAACTCGGAACCAACCTGTTCAAACGCCTGCCGCGCGGGCTTGAATTGACCGAGGCCGGCCAGGCCTACATGCCGGTCATCCATGATTCGATCGAACGCTTAGCCGCTGCCACCGACGAACTGTTCGGCCAAGGTCGCAGGCGACCCATCACCGTGCGCGCTAACCTGGTGTTCTTCACCACCTGGTTGGCGCCCCGGCTTGGGCGCTTTCGCGCCGCGCACCCGGAGGTTGGCCTGCATTTCACCAGTAATATCTGGCTGGATGAGCGCAGCAAAGAAGCCAGCATGGAAATTCGCTACGGTAAGGGCAATTGGGCCGGACTGCGTTCAGTACAACTGACCCATGATGAATTATTCCCCGTTTGCAGCCCCCGGCTGCTGAGCGGTGAGTTGCCGCCCGCCAGTCCGGGCGAGCTGAGTGCCGACAGCATGCTGCATGTGATTGGCTACGAAGAAGGGTGGGGCTACTGGCTGAACAAAACCGGTTTCCAGCACGTCGACGCCTCGCAGGGAATGCAGTTTGATACCTTGATAACCGCCCTTGAGATGGCGGTTCGCGGCCACGGCATGGCCTTGGGGCGTACCTCATTGGTGGCAGAAATGTTAGCTGATGGGCGCCTGATCGCACCGTTTTCACAACGCGTCCCAGCCTCGGAAGCGTTCCACTTAAGCTGTCCGAGCCATATGCAGTTGTCACCGCATGGCGAAACGTTTTGGTCTTGGCTAGTCGAAGAGTCAACACGTGCCGGTGACAACGAGCATGCATTGATGAGTCAAATACAACATTAAGCTCAGGCTAAATCACTCACTGACGAACAGCGTGAAGAAGAGGGGCGACAACTATGGCGGCTTGGAAGCACGTGCCATTTAAGATCGCAATGAATCGCCCCTGATTTTGCTAGGTACGCCAGAATAGCTGCTTCTGGCCGATTTCTACTGGTCACCTGGGTGCTAATCAGTGGCGAGCGCAGCGATACCCATCAATCAAGCATCCCGCTTACCCCAGTTGAGAATGGCTAGCGTGAGCAGCCCCGCAATAATCCCCCAGAACGCCGAACCCACTGAAAACAACGTCATGCCTGAGGCGGTCACCAGAAAGGTGATTAGCGCCTGGCTTGGGTAAAACCCTGCGTGGCATGCGCGCCAAGCTCAAGGATGTGCTGCCCAAGCGTCAGCGCGGCTGATTTAGCGGCGTTAACAAAAACGGGCTTATGCGTGATGCATAACCCGTTTTTTATGGCCGCGCTCCCCTAAGGAGAATGTTTTAACGGCTAGCTTGTACTTCGTTCGCCCCGGTTAAAGCTGCTCTGAACCGCTCTTCTGTCTTAGTTCGGAAGACCTGTAGGTGAGTAAACGAGTCGCAGCCATGATCTAAAGTGGCTGCCCCCAAGCATCCTTGCTACTGCTGAACAAACCTTGCTGCCAAACTTCTTCCGTTTAGTAGTTGGTTTGTTGGAAGCGCACGATTTCAATGCTTGTTAGGGCGATGGACGCATGGGGTGCCTTAGGACATGATGCAAAAAATAGTCATGGAAGATCCTGCGTCATGCCTGCTATTGCCGCTGAAAATCGAGTGAGTACCCGCACACGCATACTGGCCTATGCGCTGCTTGGCTACATTGCCTTAATGGTCTTGTTCGGGCCTTCCATTGCTGAGCTTGGATTGGAGGCTTTGGGTTGTCCTGGGCGTCCAGGCTCTAGTGAAACTGGTTGCCAGGGGCTCGCGATGCTGCCGGCTCAGGCACTTGCTCCTTGGTTGTCCGTTACTCCTCCCTTGGAGACGACGTTTTTGCTATTGCAGCAGATGTGGTTTTTGATTGCTGGGTGGGTGGGGCTAATTGTGTTCAGTGTGCGTTCTGATCGACGCCCGAAGCTACCAGTCGAGACGCAACACGAGGCATCAGTGGTTAGCGAACAGAGTGCTATCGCTTCGACTGGAAATATCTCCTATGCAGCGCAGCAGGCAGAATGGATTAGTCATAAGCAGGCAGAGCAAGCCCAGGAGCGGGAGACGGAGCAGCTGTCGTTATATCGGCGATTGCTGGCGGAGGGCACGCTGTGGGGCTCGCTCTCGATAGTTTTCATTTTCATGCTTGCAGGGCTAGCTGTATTTTGCCTGGCGCTGGGGACGCCCCTTGTCGGCGGCCTTAGCGCGCAGAGTCTGTTACATACGTTTGGCTGCTCTAATCAGTCGTTGATGGCCTCCAACCCCTTGGGCGGCTTTTGCGGATTCTGGACTGATCGACTCGAACCCTATCAAAGGCCTTGGTTTGGCGCGCTTTTTTCACCCTTTTGGTTATTTACCCAGTTTTCGGATGTGCTGCTTATTTGGACGGCTTTGATCCTGCTCCTGGCGCTAGTTTTCGTGTACCGCGTTGGCTGGTCAATGGTGTTCAAAAACACTTCGCCGTTTTTGAAAGTTGTTGGATTTGTTTTTTTTGGCGCCGCTTTGTTGGGTCAGCTTTACCAGCTATCTAGAGATACCTCGCAAGTTGTCCAGTCATTTGGCAGCTCTGGCTTGGGCTCGGCAGTGAATGTCGTTGAGATGGTTTTCTTGGCAGGTACTGTAATCGTGCTGGTGGTGATCGCAGGTCTGATCGCGCTGATCGTATTAGCTATTACCTTGAGTAGGGAACTTACACGAAGGCGCGCTCAGACTCGCTCGGTAAAAACCACACCCGTAAAGCGCAAACCTCCATCCTTATGATGGGTGTCGAGACCCGAAGCAGAGCTGCGTGGGAGGGGCTTTAGCCGCGATATGAATCATTAAAGGCCCGCCGCTAAACCGCCCCCCACATTAGCGCTGTCCTAAAGTCTGCGTCCGGTAACCCGGTAGGATGGGTCGAGCGCAGCGACAGCCATCAATCAAGCATCCCGCTTACCCCAGTTGAGAATCGCCAGGGTCAGCAACCCCGTAACAATCCCCCAGAACGGCGAACCCACTGAAAACAACGTCATGCCCGATGCGGTCACCAGAAAGGTGATCAACGCGGCTTCGCGTTCTTTCGGCTCGCTCATGGCTTGGGTCAAGCCGCCGATGATTGAGGCGAACAGGGCGAGCGCGGCGATGGAGAGAATTAGCGCCTTCGGCAGGGCGGTAAACAGCGCGGCCAAGGTGGCGCCAAAGATTCCGGCGATGCCGTAGAAAATGCCGCACCAGATTGCAGCGGTGTAGCGTTTGCGCGGGTCTTCGTGGGCTTCCGGGCCGGCGCATATGGCGGCACTGATCGCTGCCATATGGATGCCGTGGCTGCCGAGTGGGGCGAGCAGGATCGAGGTCAGGCCGGTTGTGGTGAGCAGTGGGCTGGCCGGCACGTCATAGCCATTGGCACGCAGCACAGCCATGCCCGGCAGGTTCTGCGAGGCCATGGCGACGATAAACAGCGGAATGCCGATGCTGATGACGGCGGCGAGGGAGAAGCTTGGCGAGGTCCACTCTGGCACCGCCAGTTGCAGTTCGAACTGCTCGAAATTCAGTAAGCCGAACAGCCCGGCCAGCACGCTGCCCACGATCAGCGCGGCGAGCACCGCATAACGTGGTTGCAAGCGCTTACCCAGCAGATAGGCCAGCAGCATGGCGCTGACCAGCAGCGGTTGTTGCTCGGCAGCTACACAAATCTCAAGACCGATCTTGAACAACACGCCGGCCAATAGGGCGGCCGCCAAGGAACCGGGGATGCGGCGCATTATGCGGTCGAAACTGCCGGTCAGGCCGATCAATACAATCAAGCCTGAAGCGACGATATAGGCGCCAATCGCCTCGCCATACGGCACGCCGGGCAGACTGGTGATCAGCAGTGCGGCGCCAGGGGTGGACCAGGCAATCATGATCGGCGCGCGGTAGCGCAGCGACAGGCCGATGCAGCAGATGGCCATGCCAATCGACAGCGACCAGATCCACGAAGAAATCTGTCCATTGCTCAGGCCAGCGGCTTGGCCGGCCTGGAACATCAGCACCAGTGAGCTGGTGTAGCCGGTGAGCATGGCGATAAAACCGGCAACGACTGCCGAGGTCGAGGTGTCGGCCAGCGGGCGCAGGCGCGGTTGCGTCGAGTCGTGCATCAGAACAATCCCGTGTCCGCGACGATGGGATACAGCGACGCCACCAGCAACAGCGCCATGCCGATATTAAAGATGCGTAAGCGCCGCGCATCCTGCAGCCAGTTGCGCAATAGGCTGCCAAGCACGGTCCAGACGCTCATGGTCGGGCAATTGACCAAGGCAAATAGCCCCGAGATTAACAGCACATTAACCACGAAATTTTCCTGGGGCGTGTAGGTGGTGATAGCGCCAATAGCCATGATCCAGGCCTTGGGGTTGACCCACTGGAAGGCCGCCGCTTGCAGAAAGCTAAACGGCTTACCGCTGGCCGAGGCTTGGCTGTTTGGTGCGCCGGCATTGGCGATCTTCCAGGCCAAGTAGAGCAGATAGGCCGCGCCGACATAGCGCAGCACGCTATACAGCAGCGGTACCTGTTCGAATAACTGGCCCAGACCTAGGCCGACCGATAACACCAACAGCATCAACCCCAAGCTAATGCCCAGCATGTGCGGCAGGGTGCGACGCAGGCCGAAATTCGCCCCGGAGGCCAGCAGCATGGTGTTGTTTGGCCCAGGCGTCACCGAGGTGACAAAGGCAAAGGCGACAAAGGCGATCAGCAATTCGAGGGTCATGGCGCAGCACTCAGAGGCAGTGCTGATCAGCCTAGGGACAGATGAGTAGGGCGTCGCGGTACAGCGATGCAGGTAATCAGGAGTACAGTTTTAAATTGTTTGGAGGTGAGGGCGGTACAGTTTCGCTGTCGCTGAATTGCAGGTAGCCTTTCAATCGTCACTGCTGAGGTTTTGCCGGCTGTTATCCAGCGCCTGGTTAACCTGTAGCCAGCCACTGACCGCGGTTTCTCCGGCTTCATCGAAGGCGCGCTGCAACAACTTGGCTTGTTCGCGGCGCAGGGCTTTTTCCAGTTTTGCCCCCTCGCGAGTAAAACCGAGCAAACGTTTGCGCTTGTCGTCCTCGGCGGTCAGGCTTTGCACCAAGTCCATTTCCAGCAACTGACGCAGCGGCGTGTTCAACGCCTGTTTGCTCACGCCCAGGTAACCAAGCAGTTCCTTCATGCTCAAGCCTGGGTACTTGGCAATAAAGAACAAGATGCGGTGGTGCACCCGTGACAGCCCCCGGCGCGCGAGCATTTCATCGGCCTTGGCGGTGAACGCCTGGTAGCCGAAGAAGAAGGCTTCCATCGCGGTTTGCTGGGTGGCGAGGTTGTTGAGATCAATCATTAAGGTCAAGCCTATTGACGTATCTGGGGTGGGCATCGTAATTTCAGTTCAACTGTATTTCGGTCAAACAGTTTGACCTATTTTTATTTGCCTTTGCTACCGGTGTATCCATGGCCTTCTCCGAACGTGTTGCCCGCCTGAAAAGCTCTTTGATCCGTGAAATTCTTGCCGCGGCGCAGCGTCCGGAAGTCATGTCTTTTGCCGGTGGCTTGCCCGCTGAGCCGATGCTGCCGAAGGTCGAGTGGGCGGATATGCCGGCCAGCATGGGTCAGTACGGCATGAGTGAAGGTGAACCGGCGCTGCGCGAGGCGATTGCCACTGAGGCGCGCGCCCTGGGCGTGCCTTGCGACGCCAGCCAGGTGTTGATCGTCAGCGGCTCGCAGCAGACGTTGGACTTGGCCAGCAAGCTGTTTATCGACCCGGGTACCGAAGTGCTGCTCGAAGCACCGACCTACCTGGCCGCGCTGCAAGCCTTTCAGCTGTTCGGCGCTGAGTGCATCGCCGTACCGCAAGAAGCCGATGGCCCGCAGATCGATGCGTTGCGTGAGCGTCTGCAGAACCACAAGCCGGCGTTTGCCTACCTGATCCCTACCTTTCAGAATCCTTCTGCCGTGCGCTACAGCGAAGCCAAGCGCGATGCGGTAGCCGCTTTGCTCGATGAGTTCGGCGTGACTCTGATTGAAGATGAGCCTTATCGCGAGCTGGTGTTTGATCAAGGCAGCGCTACGCCGATTGTCAGCCGTTTGCACAAGGCCAGTTGGATCTACACCGGCACCGTGTCGAAAACCTTGCTGCCGGGGCTGCGCGTCGGCTACCTGATCGCCACCCCTGATCTTTACCCCTATCTGCTGCGCCTCAAGCAGTCGGCGGATTTGCACACCAATCGCATCGGCCAGTGGCAAGCGCTGCAATGGTTAGGCAGCGAGAAATACCGTGGTCACCTGGCCGAGCTGCGCGACTTTTACCGCATCCGCCGTGATGCCATGCAGGCGGTGCTGGAAGAGCACTTTAGCGATCTGGCCGATTGGCAGATTCCCCAGGGAGGGCTGTTCTTTTGGCTGACCCTGAAACAACCGCTGGACACCCGCACGCTGCTGGCGCCAGCCCTGGCGCAGAACGTGGCGTTTATGCCGGGCGAACCGTTCTTTATTGACCCGGATGCGCATCCCGGCCATCTGCGCCTTAACTTCAGCCACGTCGCGCCGGAGCGTTTAGCTGAGGGCCTGAAGCGCTTGGCTGAGGTCATCCGTCAGGCGCAGTCAGCGATTTAACAGGGTTAAACCAATTTAGGAGGAGGGCATATGCTCAAGGTGTATGGCGATTATCGTTCGGGCAACTGCTACAAGATCAAGCTGATGCTGCACCTGCTGGACTTGCCCTATGAGTGGATAGCGGTCGACATCCTCAAGGGTGAAACCCAGAGCGAAGCCTTCCTGGCCAAGAACCCCAACGGCAAGATCCCGGTGCTGGAGCTGGAAGACGGCACCTGCCTGTGGGAGTCCAACGCCATCCTCAACTTCTTGGCTGACGGCAGCAGTTTTTTGCCGACTGAGCCGCGTCTGCGCACCCAGGTGTTGCAGTGGCAGTTCTTCGAACAATACAGCCATGAGCCCTATGTCGCGGTGGCGCGCTTTATCCAGCTTTACCAAGGGCTGCCCGAGGCGCGGCAGGCTGAATACCAAGAGTGTCATGTGCGTGGCCACAAAGCGCTCAAGGTGATGGAGAAGCAGCTGCAGCGCACCTCTTACTTGGTGGGAGAGGATTTCTCGATAGCGGATATCGCCTTGTATGCCTACACCCATGTGGCCGATGAAGGTGGTTTCGATCTGAGCCCTTATCCGGCCATTCGTGACTGGCTGGCGCGGGTTGCCAGCCATCCGCGTTATGTCGGTATGCTCGACTGATCAAGCGCTCAGCCCATGACCTGCGTGTCATGGGCTGAGCATGCTCAAAGCATCTCATCTGTCAGTCGCCAGCTCCGGGTAAAAAGCACTTATCATTCAATGATCTATCTACATGACTGGGTCGCTGAATGCCTTCTGCTGTTCAGCGCTACAAGCGGCGCATTGCGGCTGCTCTGGCGCGCTATTTCCCTCATACCACCGCGTATTTGCGGGCCGAGCATGAAGCGACGGCTCCGTTAAAGAAATCTGCTGGGCGAGCCAAGCAGGCGGCCGCAGGTAAAGCAGCCAAGTCGAGCACCACAAACCCGCCGACTAAACCTCGTCGCGCGGCCAGCAAAACCAGTACCTCAGGTATTTACGGGCCGGCCATGCTGCCGGTCGATGCGGCGCAGAGCCAGTCGATGCGCGAGCAGGTAGCGCGCGCCGTAACGGCAGGCTTGCTCAGCGCTCCTTCGGATGAGCAGTGGGCGATGATTCTTAGCCCGGATCCACTGACGCGGATCTTCGCTGGCGCCGGTTCAGGTAAGTCCACCTCGCTGGTGCTGCGGGTGGTCTTTATGCTTTGCCACCTGGGCATCAAGCCTGAGCAGTTGACGGTGATTTCCTTCACCAATGCCTCCTGCGCTGAGTTACGCCAGCAGTTGCTCAAAGTGCTGGGCTTCTTCGACTACCCATTTGATGAGTCTCAGGCGCGCCAATGCGTGCGCACCTTCCATTCGGCCATGGGCGCTATGGCCAAGAGCATGCTCGATAACCCACGCTGGTTTGAGCAGTTGGATGACAAGCAGGCGGCAGGACGTGAGCTGGATAACCCGCTGATGGCCAGCCGCTTACGCCCGGCGCAGCAACGGTTGCTAAAGCAGGCCTACCAGCAGTGCTATGCCGAGCAGCCGCTGTTCCGTCAGCAGGTGCACAACCTCTTGCAACTGCCGCTGCCGCAGAGTGATGACAAACGCCAGCCCAAAGCGCCGCTGGATGCCTTCAAGCTGCAAGGTGAGTTCAGTGTTGCGCCGCTGTATGAGGCGTTTTACGCCCAGGCTGGCTTTATCGAGAGTATTGGTATCGACATCGCGACCTTGCAGCCGCAGGCATTGAGCTGTCCGGCGCAGGCGCGCAGCTTTAGTGAGGCGCTGGTGTTGTTCTGGCCGTACTTCGAACGTTGCCTGCACGAGCAGGGCTTGATGACCTTCAACGGCGCATTTCAACAACTGACGAGGCGGCTGAATGCAGGCGAGCAGGGCATCGCAGCCCAGGTTCTGGCGCCGTTCAGCCATTTGCTGATCGACGAGTTTCAAGACATCTCGCCGCAAATTGTGCAGTGGCTGCAAGCTGTACAGCGCGCTCAAACGCAGCAAAGCAGCGTCGTCAGTTTGATGGCGATTGGTGATGACTGGCAGTCGATCTACGGTTGGCGCGGCAGCTCGCCAGAGTTGTTTATCGATTTTGATCGGCACTTCCCGAGTAAAGGTCGCGCCAAGTGCAGCGCCGTATTGACCCTGGCCAACAACTACCGCTCGATTGAGCCGGTTATTCGCGACGCTGAAGCGCTGCTCGGCGGTGTGCAGCATAAACAGGCGAAAACCAGCCAGGCGATCAAGGTTACGCAGCCCGGTGATCACGGCGTGCGCTTGATCCAGCGCTTCGACGCCAAGAGCCGTTTGCCAGAGCTGCTCAAGCAGATCCAAGAGCAATGTGCCCACGCCGCTGCGCGCAACAGTGGCGAGCGTAACGCGGTGCTGTTGCTCAGTCGGCGCAACGAGCCGCTGCAGGCCATTACCGCGCAGCTGGATAAAAAACTGCCGGTCAAGGCCTACACCATCCACCGTGCCAAAGGCTTGCAGGCGGAAGTGGCAATCATCCTCGACGACTGCATGCCGGCCGAGCCGCACCCGCTGCGCAATGCGCTGTATGCCTACTCGGGTTTCTTTAAAAGCAGCTATGACCAAGCCATGCAGGATGAAAGCCTGCGCCTGGCTTATGTAGCCGTCACCCGTGGCGTTAGCCGGGTGTTCTGGTATTGCCAGAAAACCCAGGGGGCGACACGTGTTCTGGCGGCACGCGGTAAATAGCAGCAGCGCCGCGTGAAGTTTGCGCTGCGATGCTGTTATCAAATTGGTCAATGCGTGCGCAGTTATTCGCGCTGATCAGATCGCTGCACTTATCGTCCAAAGCCGTGTGTGGTCGACCCGTTCGCTGCGGATGGCCGCATATTCCGCGATTTAGAGTCAGCAAGGCCCAGGCTAGAGCCCTAGAAATAAATTGACGCAACTTCGTCGAGTGGTTAGTTTCGCCTCCTTTCAGTAAATGCTAATTGTTCGTATTAGCGTTATATGTGGAGGTGAGGGTGAATGCATTGACGCGTATCGCTCGTGGGGGCTCCCAGAGGAGCGATATCTATGCACCCACTTATCGGTTCTATTCCCCCGAAGGTGGGGTTGAGGCCAGCGGTTGTTTCAAGGCCATCGATACGCCGGCAGGTGAGGATGGGCAAGGGGTTGAAAGGGGCGTTGAGGCTGCATTTGCCGAGGCCAAAGCGGCTGGTTTGCAGCAGCCGATAGTGGTTGGGGTGATTCCTTTCGACAAGCAGCAACCCTCCAGTTTGTTTGTGCCGCGCCATGCTTCGCGCCTGCTGCCGGGCGCGCCGCCGACTACGGTGTACGGCTTCCCCTGTGGCAAGGCCCGCCACTGCACCGAACAGCCAAACCAGGCCGGTTTCAAGCAGGCTGTTGGCCGGGCGGTTGAGGTGCTGCGCGGCGGGCAGGTGAGCAAGGTGGTGTTGTCGCGGCTGTTGCAGCTGGAGTTCGACATTGCGCCCTGCGCCGCTACGGTGTTCCAAGGGCTGCGACAGCAGAACCCCGAGGCCTATCACTTCTCCATGGATCTGCCGGCTGGCGGTGTGCTGATTGGCGCCAGCCCCGAGCTGTTGTTGCGTCAGCAGGGCCGTCATTTCACCTCCAACCCATTGGCCGGCTCAGCCAAGCGCCTGCTTGATCCAGCGGCCGATGATCTGGTGGCGCAGGCGCTGCTGCGATCGAGCAAGGATCTGCACGAGCACCGTCTGGTGATCGAGGAACTGGAGCGCCAGCTGCGCCCGTTGTGTCGCAGCCTGAACGTTGCCCAAGAGCCTTCGTTGCTGAAGACCGCACGGCTCTGGCACCTGTCGACGCAGATCGCCGGCGAGCTGGCCACACCGGCCACGGCATTGAGCCTGGCCTGCCGCCTGCATCCGACGCCTGCGTTGTGTGGCTTTCCGACCGCAGCGGCCAAACGTTTGATCGCCGAGCTGGAGCCGTTCGACCGTGGCGTGTTTGGCGGCATAGTCGGTTGGAGTGATGCCGATGGCAACGGCGAATGGGCAGTGGTGATCCGCTGCGGCATCGTCGAGCACACCCGAGTCAGCCTGTTTGCCGGTGCGGGGCTGGTGACGGCGTCCTGTCCGGAGTCGGAGTGGCTGGAGACCGGCAATAAGCTCGGCACCATGCTCTCGGCCTTCGGCCTGGAACGGGAGGCGTTATGAGCTTGGTGCCATTTACGCCTTGGCCGGACGCGTTTGCCGAACGTTATCGTCAGGCCGGCTACTGGCGCGGTGAGCCGCTGACGCAGTTGCTTGAAACTCAGGTGCAGGCGCAGCCAGAGGCGATTGCGCTGATCTGTGGCGAGCGCCAGCTGAGCTATGCCCAGCTGGATGTACAAGCCACTTACCTGGCCCAGCGTTTAGCCAATCATGGTTTCGCTCCTGGTGATCGAGCCTTGGTGCAGTTGGCCAATAAGGCTGAGTTCTATGTCGTGTTCTTTGCTTTGCTCAAGGTTGGTATCGCTCCGGTTAACGCGTTGTTCAGCCATAGCCGTCTGGAGCTGCTGGCCTACGCTGGGCAGGTGCGGCCACGGCTGTTTATCGGCAGTCGCCAGCATCCGTTGTTTGCCGATGACGCTTTCCTCGGTCAATTGCAGGTCGCCATTCCAGAACTCGACACATTGCTGCTCGATGGCGATACCGACCCTGCACGCTCACTGAGTGCCTGGCTACAACCGGTAGCCGCGCAGCGTGCCTATGCGCCGACGCCGGCCGATCAGGTGGCGTTCTTTCAGCTCTCTGGTGGTAGCACTGGTACGCCGAAACTAATTCCGCGCACCCATGACGACTACGCCTACAGCGTGCGGCGCAGTGTTGAAATCTGCGCGTTCAACCGCGACACGCGTTATCTCTGCGCGTTACCGGCGGCGCACAACTTTGCCCTGAGCTCGCCCGGTGCACTGGGGGTATTCCAGGCCGGTGGCTGCGTGGTGCTGGCAGCTGATCCGGGGGCCGCAACCTGCTTCCCATTGATCGCCCGCCATCGGGTAAGTGTTGCCGCTTTGGTGCCGCCGGCCTTGTCGCTGTGGCTGCAGGCCGCTGCCGGGCAAGCGAGCGAACTGGCCAGCCTGCAGTTGTTGCAGGTCGGTGGCGCGCGTTTGCCCGAAGCGCAGGCACGGCGCATCGGCAGCGAACTTGGCTGCCGCTTGCAGCAGGTGTTCGGTATGGCCGAAGGCTTGGTCAATTACACCCGTCTCGATGATGACGAGGCGCATGTTTTCGGCACCCAGGGTTGCCCGATGAGCCCGGCGGATGAAGTGCGCGTGCTCGACCGTGACGACAAACCGGTGGCGGTTGGCGAGGTCGGTGCGCTGCTGACCCGTGGTCCCTACACCATTCGCGGTTACTTCCAGAGCCCGGCGCACAACGCCCAGGCCTTCGATGCCGAGGGCTTTTATCGCTCTGGCGATCTGGTGCGACTGCGCGCCGATGGCTACCTGGAGGTGGTCGGGCGGATTAAGGATCAGATCAACCGCGGCGGCGAAAAGATCGCCGCCGAAGAGGTCGAGAACCTGCTGATGGCCCATCCGTCGATCACCCACGCGGCGCTGGTGGCCATGCCTGACACGGCCCTGGGCGAGAAGAGCTGCGCCTTCGTGGTCAGCCGTGATCCTGCACTTAAAAGCATTGCCCTACGCAAATTTCTGCGCGGCCTGGGCGTGGCTGATTACAAGCTGCCCGACCGTTTCGAACAACTCGACCAGCTGCCCATGACCGCCGTCGGCAAGGTCGACAAGACCCGTTTGCGCCAGCGTATCGCCGCGCACCTGATCTCTATTGCATAAGGATTTTATTTTCATGGCTATTCCGGCTCTGCAGCCCTACCAAACCCCCAGCGAATGGGCGCCGAACAAGGTCAAGTGGACGCTTGATCCAGCCCGTGCGGTGCTGTTGATTCACGATATGCAGGCGTATTTCGCTGACTTCTGGGAGGCCGACAGCGCCTTTGTCAGCGCCCTGGTTGAACGCCTCGCAGCCGTACGCGCGCAGTGCAAAGCGCTGGGCATTCCGGTGGTGTATACCGCTCAGCCGGGTGTGCAAAGCGACGCCGAGCGGGCGCTGCTCAACGATATGTGGGGGCCGGGCATCACCCAACATCCTGAGCGCCAGGCGATCATCGCCGGCCTGGCCCCGGAACCGGACGACACGGTGCTGGTGAAGTGGCGCTACAGCGCCTTTCAGCGCTCACCGTTGGAGCACATGATGGCTGAGCTGGGCCGCGATCAACTGATCATCGGCGGCATCTACGCCCACATCGGCTGCCTGATGACCGCCTGCGACGCCTTTATGCGCGATATTCAGCCGTTTCTGTTGGCCGATGGCGTGGCCGACTTCAATCAAGCCGACCATCAGATGGCGCTGAATTACGTGGCAACCCGCTGCGGTCAGGTGGTGCGCTGCGTCGAGGTACTGAACTTAGGTCGAACTGCCGCACCCGCATTGACCCGCGCGGCCTTGCAGGCGCGTTTGCTGAGTTTGCTGGATGAGCTGGATGAGCCCTTCGACCCCGACGAGAACCTGTTGGACTACGGCCTGGATTCGATTCAGGTAATGGCGCTGCTCAGCGAGTGGCGCGCGCAAGGTCTGGAGCTGAGCTTCACCGATCTGGCCAAAACACCGACCCTGAACGGCTGGTGGAGCCTGATCGAACAACATGGCGGTGCCGCATGAGGGCGTTGGGTGTCGCCCAGCTGGGCCTGTGGCACGGCTATGTGCTGAATGAAGACCGCGCCATGTTCAATACCGCCGAATGCATCGCCTTCGCCGGCAAGATCCAGCCCGCGCAGCTGATCGCCGCGCTGCGCCAAGCAGTGAGCGAGTGCGAGGCGTTGTCCGGGCACTTTGTGGTGGATGGCGAACAAGTGTTGTTCAACCCTGTCGAGTTGCCGCTAAGCGTGGCGCAGTTGCACATTCCAACTGGGGTGGACGCCCAGGCTTGGGTGCAGCAATGGGGCATGACGGATATTCGCCAGGCGTTCGACCTGGAGCGCGAGCGGCCGTGCCGCTTCACCCTGTTGCAGGGCGAGCAGGTGGATTTTCTCTACGGCTGCATTCACCACATCGCTCTCGATGGCTATGGCAGCAACCTGCTGTATCAGCGCGTCGCTGATTTGTACGGCGCGGCGCTGCGCGGTGAGCCGGCTGCGCCTTGTGAATTTGGCGATTACACCGCCGTGCTGGTTGAAGATGCCGAGCGCGAAAGTCAGGGCCGTACGGCCACGGCGCAGGATTACTGGCGCGAACAACTTGGCGCGCTGCCCGAGGCGGTCAGCTTTAGCGAGCGGGTTGCGCCAATTTCGGCAACCTTCCTCCGCCATTCGGCAGCGTTGCCGTCGGTCTTATGGCAAGCGCTGAATCAACTGGCCGAGGCCAATAAAATCGGCTGGCCGGATCTGCTGCTGGCCGCGCTGTCAGCGCAGCTGCGTCAGGTCAGTGGCAGTGCGGCTCAAGTGCTCGGTCTGATGGTGATGAATCGCATGGGTTCGGCCTCGTTCAACGTGCCGTGCATGCAAATGAACATCGCGCCGCTGTGCCTCGATCTGAGCGATCAGGCGAATCTGATCGAAGCCGCGCAGAGCATCGGCAAGCTACGCCGCAGCAGCCGCAAGCATCAGCATTACCGCTACGAATCGCTGCGCCGCGACCTCGGGCGGGTCGGCGGGGAGCAGCGTCTGTTCGGCCCGTTGATCAACATCATGCCGTTTGATCGCCCGCAGATGTTTGGCGACTGCCCGGCGCGCACCTTGAGCTTGAGCGCCGGCCCGGTGGAAGACCTGACCCTGGAAGTGCACCTGGGCGCAGGTGGTGTGCCGCTGCTGGATTACGACGCCAACCCGGCGTGCTACAGCGCCGCGCAAGTACAGGCGTTACAGGAGGAATTATTCAGCCTGCTGGCCGCCTGGTTGCAAGCCCCGCAACAGCCGCGCGATCAACTGCTCAGCGCTTGGAGTGCGCAGTACCGCACGCAGCATTTACTCAGTGCGCCGGCCAGCGAGCAGGCGGCCATGGCTGAGGTGAGCAGCGTGCTGCTGGCCATTCGCGCCCAGGCCGAACGCCAGCCGCAGCACTTGGCGCTGTGCCAAGGCGAGCGCCAAATCACCTACGGCGAGTTGCAGGCGCAAGCGGAAACCATCGCCGCTGCCTTGAGTGAACGTGGCGTACAGCCAGGTGAGCGGGTTGGGGTGATGCTCAGCCGTAGTCCCGAGGCGATTGTCGTGCAACTCGGCGTGCTGCTGGCCGGTGCGGTGTATGTGCCGCTCGACCCGGAGCAACCCGGCGAGCGCCAGCGCTTGATCTGCGCCACGGCGCAGCTGGTGCTGGTGGTCACCGAGGCGGCGTTCCGCTATCGCCTGGCCGACAGCTACAGCGGCCCGATTGAACTGGCCGGCGTGCTGCACAGCGCCAATCGCCTCTGTGCGCCGCGTCAAAACGAGACTGCGGCCTACCTGATGTTTACTTCCGGCTCTACCGGCACGCCGAAAGGTGTGGAGATCAGCCACCGCGCGCTGGACCACTTTATCCAGGCCGCACGTTTGCGCTATGGCGTGGACGGCACGGATCGCATGCTTCAATTCGCCCCGTTTAATTTCGACGCCAGCATCGAAGAGGTGTTTGTCAGCCTCAGCGCCGGCGCAACTTTGGTGCTGCGTACCGATGCCTTGCTGGAGTCGATCAGCGCCTTTGTCGAAGGGCTGGAGCAGCTTGCAATCACTGTGCTCGACCTGCCGACCGCGTTCTGGAACGAGTGGGTAGTGGCCTTGCGGGCTGGCCTGGTGCGGGTGCCGAGCGGGCTGAAGAGCGTGATCATCGGCGGTGAGGCGGTTTATCCCGAGCAACTGGTGGCTTGGCAGGCTGCGGCGCCGGCGCATGTTCGTTTGATCAATACCTACGGCCCGACCGAAACCACGGTGGTGGCGAGCACCTGCGACCTGCAAGGCGTTGCGCCTGACAGCGCGAGCTTGCCGATTGGCCAGCCACTGGCCGCCGTCACGGCGCTGGTGCTGGGCCGTGGTGAGCGCCCGGCCGAAGAGGGCGAGCTGGTGCTGTGTGGCGCGCAATTGGCCAATGGCTACCTTGGCAGCGACTCGCAAGCCTTTGCCAGCGTACTGATCGGTACGCAAGCAACCCCGGTCTACCGCACCGGTGATCGAGTGCGGGTGGTGGACGGCCAGTTGGTTTACCTCGGCCGGCTGGATAACGAATTCAAAATCAGCGGTTACCGCATTCAGCCCGGTGAGGTCGAATCGCGTCTGTTGGCCTTGAATGGTGTCGACGAAGCCTGTGTGCAGGGCCTGGAGCTGGGCGGCGGCTTGCGCCGGCTAGTGGCCTTTATCAGTGGTCCGCGTGATGACCTGCGCGGCATTCGTCAGGAACTGACCAGGCTGCTGCCGGCGGCCATGGTGCCGACCGATTACCGCCATTACCCAGCGCTGCCGCGTACCGCCACCAACAAGCTCGACCGCAAGCGCCTGCAGGCGCAGTACCTGCAAGGCTCAAGTGATCAGGCGCTGGACGATGAGACTCAGCAACGGGTGCGCGCTATCTGGCAGCAGATTCTTGGCGTCAGCGCGATTCAGGCGGGCGACAACTTCTTCGAGCTGGGTGGGCAGTCGCTGCAAACCATCCAGATCGTCAACCGCTTGGCCAGTGAATTCGGCACGGCGGTGAAGGTTTCCGATGTATTCGACAACCCGCGTCTGGCGGACTTCTGCCACTTCCTCGACAGCCGCGTGCTGCAGAGCGATGCGCAGGTGGAACAGGTTTGGTAGGGAGCATGCAGATGAACAGGCAAATGGATTTCAGCGGCCAGACCATCTGGGTCACCGGGGCCGGCCAGGGCATTGGTCGCAGCGTGGCCGAGGGCTTTGCCCAGTTGGGCGGGCAGGTGATTGGCTTCGACCTGAACTTTCCCGAGCAGGATTACAGCTTTACCCGCTATGTGCTGGATATCGGTGATGCCCAAGCGGTGCAACAGGCCTGTCATGAACTCCTCGGTGCCCATGGGGTGATCGATGTACTGGCCAGCGTGGCCGGCGTGCTGCGTCTGGCGCCGATTGAGGAGCTGGCACTGGAAGACTGGGACGTTTGCCTACGGGTGAATGTCTCCGGGCCGTTCTACCTGCTGCGTCAGCTGATGCCGCGCTTCAAAGCGTGGCGGCGCGGCACGGTGGTGGCAGTAAGCAGTAACGCGGCGCATGTGCCGCGCATGCAGATGGCCGCTTACAGCGCATCTAAATCGGCCTTGAGCAGCTTGATTCGTACCGCTGGTCTGGAGCTGGCGAGCCATGGCGTGCGCTGTAATTTGGTCTCGCCGGGTTCCACCGATACGCCGATGCAGCGCGGCATGTGGCACAGCAGCGATGCTCCGGCGCGCACCATCGCCGGTTTCCCTGAGCAGTTCAAACTGGGCATCCCGTTGCAGAAGATCGCCACCCCAGATGAAGTCGCCAACGTCGTGCTGTTCCTGGCGTCGAACCTGGCCAGCCATATCACCCTGCAAGACATCGTGGTCGACGGCGGCGCAAGCCTGACCGACTAACTAAGTGCCTGTTTTTAACCCAGCAGGCCCGACGCGCAGCAGACCTTGAACAGGTTCTGAGAGGCAGTTTATGAGCACTAATATCATCGGCTTGTTGAACCAGCTGGCCCGCAATGGCGTGCAGCTGAGTTTGAATGCCCAGGGCCAGTTGGTTTCCCAATCGAGCAAAGACGCCATCACCCCAGAGCTGGGTCAACTGATCCGCGCGAACCGTGACGCCATCGTTACCTGCCTGGCCGCCGCCAGCGCCTTTGCCGCACCGATCCAGGCGCAGCATGCCGAAAGCGGGCCGTTGTCGTCGTCGCAGAGTGGTTTGTGGTTTATCGAGCAGTACGAAGAAAGCTCGCACCTGTACAACATGCCGGTGTACTTCCGCCTGAGCGGCGAGCTGGATGTGGCGGCGCTGGAGTTTGCTTTCGATGCGCTGGCTCAGCGTCACGCCAGCCTGCGTACGCGCTTTGTGCGCAATGAGCAGGGCCGTGGCGAGCAGCAGATTCTGCCGCACCAGTCGTGGCCGCTGGCGGTAGAGGATTTATCCGCACTCGCACCGCAGGCCCGCGAGGCGCGGGTGGCGCAACGGGTGCGTGAGGAAATCAGTCGGCCCTTCGATCTCACCACGGGCGAGCTGACCCGCGTGCACCTGCTGCGTCTCAGCGCGCGTGAGCATGTGCTGCTGATTACCCAGCACCACATCATCTCTGACGGTTGGTCGGTGAAGAATATGTTTGCCGATATTAAGGCCGCGTTTCTGGCCTTCCAGAATCGCCAGCCATTGAACTGGCAGGCACCGGCGCTGAACTACATCGACTACGCCAGCTGGTTTAATTCGCCGCTGTTTCGTGATTACCACGAGCAGTTCAAACCCTTCTGGGTCGAGCGCTTGCGCGGCATCGCCGATGTGCACAGCCTGCCATTGGACAAACCGCGCCCGGCCCATCAGGCCAGCGGCGGCGAGCTGGTGTTTTCGACCATCGACAACGCGCTGTGGGCGCGCTTCAAACAGCTGTGCCAGCAGCACAACACCTCGCCCTTTATCGGTCTGCATGCGCTGTTCGCATTGCTGCTGGCGCGTCATAGCGGCGAGCGCGACATCGTTATCGGTACGCCGCTGGCGTACCGCGAACGCGCGGATATCGAAGGGCTGGTGGGCTTTTTCGTCAACACCCTGGTGCTGCGCACCCAGCTGCCCGAGCAGCAGCCTTTTACCGAGTACCTGCAAGCCTGCCGCAAGGATGACCTGGAAGCCTTCGACCACCAGCTGTACCGCTTCGAGGCGCTCAGCGAGGCGCTCGGCATGGACCGCCACACGGCGATTAACCCGATCTTCCAGATCATGTTGGTGTACCAGGCGCGGGTCGATTTCAACGACTTGATCCCCGGCTGCCAAGCGGTCGAAGAAACTTCGCCAGTGTTGCCGGCCAAGACTGATATATCGGTCAAAGTCACCGAATTGATGGACTCAGTGCGGGTCGATTGGCTCTACGCCACGGCGCTGTTCGAACACGCCACGCTTGAGCGTTATGCCGAACGCCTGTTGCTGCTGCTGGAAGCGGTGGTTGAACAGCCGCAGATGGATATCTGGGCACTGCCGCTGCTCGATCAGCCACAGCTAGAAGCAACTGCCGCGTGCCTAGCTGCGTTGCCCCGCGAGTACCCTAACCGGCTTACGGCGCTGGGCTTGTTCGAGGACATGGCGCGGTTGCATCCGCAGCGGCCGGCGCTGGGTTTTGACGAGCAGGCGATGAGCTATGCCGAGCTGGATGCGCGGGCCAACCGTCTGGCGCATTGGCTGCTCAGCCAGGGTTACGGGCCGGGTGCGCTGTTGGGCGTGCTGGCGCGGCGGGAAACTGCCTTCGCGGTGGCAGTTATGGCCATCTGGAAAATCAATGCCGCCTACGTGCCGCTGGACCCGGCGTATCCGCGTGAGCGCTTGCAACACATTCTGAACGATGCCGGTATCGAACTGATCGTCGCTCAAGGCGAGCCGCCGTTCGTTCTGGGTGCCGGCGTGCGCTGGGTTGATCTGCTGGATGTCAGCGTACAGGCGCAACTGGATGGCATGCCGCCGACCTCGCCGGCGCTTGGTCACGATCCGCAGCAGCTCGCTCAGGTGATCTACACCTCAGGCTCCAGTGGTTTGCCCAAGGGCGTAATGGTCGAGCAGGGCAGCTTGGTCAACCTGCTGCAAGACCATGCCGCGCGCCTGCAACTGGGCCCCGAGGCACGCATGTTCAATTGCATGTCGCTGTCTTTTGATGCGGGCAACATGTGCGCGCTGCTGCCGCTGACCCAGGGCGCAAGCCTGGTATGGGGGGAGCCTGACGAGGGGCTGGTGGCGCAGATTCAGCGCAGTGCCAGCAGCCATATGATTTTCCCCACTGCCTTGTTCGCCACCTTGCCGGACTCTGCACTGCCGACCGTGCAGGCGATTGGCTTCGGCGGAGAGGCTTGCCCGGCCGGCTTGGTCGAGCGCTGGGCCGGGCGGCTGCGGCTGATCAATATGTACGGGCCGACCGAGGCCACGGTGACCGCGCTGTGCAAGCACCTGCAGCCGGGCAGCAGCCTGAGCATCGGTACGCCCATCGACGGCATGCAGGCGCTGATTCTCGATGAGTTGGGCAACCTCTGCCCGGTCGGTGTGCCAGGCGAATTGTGCCTGGCAGGTCTGGGGCTGGCGCGCGGTTATCTGAACCAGCCCGAGCGCACGGCGGCGGTGTTCCGCGAACACAGTGTGGCGGGTGTGAGCCTACGCCTGTACCACAGCGGCGACCGCGCACGGCTGTTGGGCAATGGCGACTATGAATACCTCGGCCGCCTCGATGAGCAGATCAAACTGCGCGGCTATCGCATCGAGCCAGGGGAGATCGAAGCCCAGCTGAGCCTCAGTTGCCCGGCGTTGCATCAGGTCAAGGTGCTGGTGCTGCGTGATGGTCAGCGTCAGGCGCTGGTCGCCTACGCAGTGCTCAAGCCGGATGCAGAGCAACCGTTGGTGGATGCGGTTCTGCATGACGTGGCGCAGCGCCTGCCGGAATACATGGTGCCCAGCAACCTGATGCTGCTTGAGCAGATGCCGCTGACGCCAAACGGCAAACTCGACCTGCGCCAGCTGCCGAAGATCGACCTGGCCGTCAACGGCGAGCACGCGCCGCCGGCCACGCTACTGGAGGCCGAGGTACTGGCCATCTGGCAGGACGTGCTGAGCCAACCGCTGGGGGTGCAAAGCGACTTCTTCCAGCTCGGCGGTGACTCGATCCTGAGTATCCAGCTGACCACACGCCTGCGCGATGCTGGCTATCCCTGCTCGGTCAAAGAAGTGTTTGAAGCCAAGACCGTGCGCCGCCTGTGCCGGGTCCTGAGCAGCGCCCGCGAGGCGGTTGCGGTACAGGCCGAGCAAGGCGTACTGACCGGCGAGTTGCCCTTGCAGCCGATTCAGCGCTGGTTCTACGAGCAACCGTTGGCCACTCCGCAGCATTGGAATCAGGGCGTGTTGTTGCGCTTGCCCGAGGACGTGGAGGTGCCGCAACTGCGCAGTTATTTGCAGCAGCTGTTGCAACATCACGATGCCTTACGCTTGGCCGTGACGCCGAGCAGTCAGCGCTATCTGGAGAACTTGCCGCTGGGTTCACCGGCGCTGCTGGACTACCGCGAGCTGGGCGAAACAGGCTTGCAGTTGGCCTTAACCAAGCTGCAAAGCCATTTCGAACCGATGCTGGGGCGCACGCTCTGCTGGGGCCTGGTGGAGAACCTACCGCAGGGCCGTGGACTGTTTATCGCCTGCCACCACTTGGTGGTCGATGCGGTGTCCTGGCGCATCCTCGCCGATGATCTGGCGCGCCTACACCGTGGTGAAGCGCTGCCGGCCAAGACCAGCAGCTACCGGCAATGGGGCCAGGGCTTGCTCGCTTATGTGCTGCAAGCCGGCGAACAGCTGCGCTTCTGGCGCGAGCGCATGGCTGGCATGGACTACCGGGTTGCGCCGGACTGGATCAGTGCCGAGCCGACCCAGCTGCATTTGCTTGAGCTGGAGCCAGAGCTGACTCGGCAACTCAGCCAGGACGCCACCCAGGTCTTTGCCTGCGAGATGCGCAGCCTGCTGTTGGCTGCGTTGACCCGCGCTTTGAGCGAGATGGGCCTGGGCCAACGTCAATGGATTCTGCTGGAAGGCCATGGCCGTGAGTCGATCGACCCAAGCCTGGACGTCAGCCGCACCCTCGGTTGGTTCACCAGCATGTACCCGTTGGTGCTGGATAATCAGGCCGATTGGGCGCAATTGATTGGCCAGTGTGATGAGCGCTTGCGTGAGGTGCCGGACAAAGGCGTCGGCTATATGCCACTGCGCGCTAGCCTGCAGGAACCTAACCCCTTGCCGTTGCCACCGGTGGCGTTGAACTACCTGGGCAGCGCGCGTAGCGGTCAGGGTGACTGGCAGCCGTTGCCCATCGCGCCGGGTCGGCCGAGTGCGGCGGACAATCGCTCGGCAGAGCTGATCAGCCTGCACGGTGGGATCTTCGATGGCCGCCTGACTCTGCGCCAGATTGGTTGCTTGCGCGGCGACCTCAGTGAGCAGTTGCTGCAACGTCTGCGTCAGCATCTGACTGAGCTGGCCCAACTGGCTGTGGCGGTGCCGGCATGACCGCCATGCAGCAGAATCTCGACGTGCCGCGGCTAAGCCCGCACTTGGCCCAGGTATTTGCCGAGCAGGCGCATGCGCCAGCGTTAGGCTGGGCTGGTGAGCGCTACAGCTACGCACGGCTGGCGGCGCGCACGGCGGCGATTTCCGCGCAACTGACCGCCCAGGGCGTGCCGGTGGGGGCGCGGGTTGGCCTGTATTTGCAACGCTCAGCTGATCTGTTGGCGGCGACGCTGGCGTGTCTGCATAACGGCCTGTGCTTTGTGCCGCTGGACCCGGAGTTCCCCCTCGAACGCTTGCAAGGCATAGCCGAAGACGCCGAACTGACGCTGGTGCTGCAAGATGCTGACAGCCAGGCCCGCTTCGCGGTGCCGAGCCTGCATTTGCAGGCGGGAGAGGCCGGCGAGTTGAGCTGGCCGGCGCGGGACGAACAACTGCCGGCTTATATGATGTTTACCTCGGGCTCCACCGGGCGCCCCAAAGGCGTGGTGATCAGTCGCCGCGCCCTGGCTAATTTTCTTGGCGCCGCCAGCCGGCGCTTGCAGCTGGGTAGCGCCACCCGTTGGCTGTTTATCACCACCCCGGCTTTCGATATCTCCTTGCTGGAAATGCTCGGCCCGCTGTGGGCGGGTGGTGCGCTGGAGGTGGTCGGCAACCCGGCGTACAAAGACCCGGACGCGCTGCTCGCGCTCTTGGCGGCGCGTCCCGAAATCAACACCCTACAAGCCACCCCAGCGTTTTGGCGCATGCTGCTTAAGGCCGGCTGGTCAGGGCGATCCGGCTTGACCGCGCTGTGCGGCGGTGAGGCGTTGGATGCGCCCTTGGCCGAACGTCTGGCGCCGCTGGTGGGCCAGCTGTGGAATTGCTACGGCCCCACCGAGGCCACCGTTTGGTCGCTGATGGCGCAGGTGCAGTTGCCGTTGGGCGAGCAGGGCGTGCTGCTACGCCAGTCCCTCGACGGCTATCGCCACTGGGTGCTGGATGAGGCGGGTGAAGCGCTGGCGATGGGTGGCGAAGGCGAACTGTGTATCGAGGGGCCATCGCTGGCCAGCGGCTACTGGGCGCGCGCCGACCTGACTGCGCAGAGCTTTATTAGCTGGCAAGGCCGCCAGCTGTATCGCACCGGCGACCGCGTGCAGCGGGTCGGAGAAGATGCTTATCGTTACCTGGGGCGGCGCGATGAGCAGATCAAACTGCGCGGCTTTCGCATCGAACTGGGCGAAATTGAAGTCAGTCTGCGCCGTATCGACGGCGTGCAAGACGCCGCAGTGCGGCTGCACGGCAGCGGCGATGAAGCCAGCCTAGTGGCGTATGTGGAGCTGCGCGAGGGCGGTGGTTTAGGTCGTATGGCGATCCGCAGGGCGCTGCAACAGCGTTTGCCGCACTACATGATCCCCACGCGCATTATCGTGCTCGACAGCCTGCCGAAAACAACCAGCGGCAAGCTGGATAGAAAGCGCCTACCGGCGCCTGAATCGCTACAGCCGTAGCGGCAGCAAGCGGTCTCTGTAGGAGGGGCTTTAGCCGCGAGCTTTCTGCTCAAATAGCTCGCGGCTAAAGCTCCTCCCACCGGTTATGCAGGCCGTAGGATGGGTTGAGCCTGCGATACCCATAATGACCAAGCCGGTGATGGGTATCGCTGCGCTCAACCCATCCTACAAATCGCTGCCGGTAACGGTCGGTTATGTCGTTAGTGTTGGATCGGCTGCGCGTCCATTTTGCCGAGCAGGTGTTCGATATCGGCAATCACTTGCAGGGCAGCTTGCGGGCCGCCGAGTGAGGTCCACAGTGAGCCGTCGACTGCGCCAAAGCGTTTGCCCTGGATTGCTGACAACTGCTTAAAGGCCGGGGTCTGTTCGGCTTGCTGCAGGGCTTCGACGGCTTCGCCGCTGGTACTCAGGGTGCCGATCACCAGCCAGTCGGCATCCAGCAATTGCAGCGATTCCAGACTCAGGGCCATGGAGTGGGTATGCCCGGGGTCTTGTTGGTAGCTCGGACGTACTAGGCCGACATCGTTGATTACGCTGCTGGCGAAGGCATCTTTGAACATGTAGGACGGGCCTTTGGGATTCCAGCGTACGATGCTGAACGTCTCACCTTGATGCGCCTTCAGGCGTTCGCGGGCCTCAGTTGCGCGGGCGTTGTAACGCTCAAGCAGGGCGTCGGCGGCAGCGCTTTGGTTGAGTGCATTGGCGGTGCGTTGCAAACTTTCCTGCCAAGGCTTGGCCCAGGCGAAGGTGATCACCGTGGGGGCGATTTCATTGAGGATTGCCAGCTGCTCCGGTTTTACCGGGCCGGTGAGGATCAGGTCCGGCTCCAGTTCCAGCAGGGTTTCCAGATTCGGGTTGTCGATATCGCCAACCACCTTAATAGTGTCCAGCACGCTGCGGTCTAGGTAGCGCGGCGGTGCGGCCTGGCCACGACCGTTGATGGTACCCACCGGGGTGATGCCCAAAGCCAGCGCAGCATCCAGATCCAATTCGCTGAGGGTGATCACCCGCTGCGGTGCGCTGGGTACGGTTACCGGGTTACCGAAGGCGTCTTCGATCTGCCGAGTGTCGGCTACGGCGGCGGTGCTTAAAAGCTGGCTGGCAAGCAGCAGAGGCAGGCTCCAGCGCATGAGAGTCGTCATCGGGTGAGTCCTTGTTCAGAGTTTGCGGGCTTGCGCCGGCGTGGCACCACCACCGGCGCGCCGTCATCGGGCGCCGCGAGAATGTCCACGTCGGTTTGATAGAGCTGGTCGACCAGGGCCTTGTTGATCACCTCGCGGGCCGGACCCATGGCGGCGATGTGGCCGTTATCGAGGGCGATGATTTCATCGCAATAGCGCGCGGCCACGCCGAGGTCGTGAATCACGATCAGCACAGTGCGGCCCTCGGCGACGATATTCAGCACCGCTTCCATGACCTCGGCCTGGTGGCCGATATCCAGCGCGCTGGTGGGTTCGTCGAGCAGCACCAGGTCGGTGTTCTGCGCCAGGATCATGCCCAGCCAGGCGCGCTGGGCTTGGCCGCCGGACAGCGAGGAGGCGACCTGCTGCCAGATGTCCTGCAATTGCATGGCGTCGCGGGCACGGCTGACCTGCAGGGCGTCTTCCTCACTCCACTGGTTGAACCAGCCCTGGTGCGGATGCCGGCCGTATTGCACCAGCTGCTCTACGCGAATGCCTTCGGCCATCACTGGGCGCTGCGGTAGAAAGGCCAGTTCGCGGGCCAGGGCTTTCATCCCGTAGCGTTGCAGCGGCGTGCCGTTAAGTTCGACCTCGCCGCCCTGCAACGGCAGTTGCCGCGCCAGCAGCTTGAGCAAGGTGGATTTGCCGCTGCCGTTGGGGCCGACAATACCGATCAGCTTGCCTTTGGGCAGCTCGAACGAGATGTCCTGCAACACGCTTTTTCCTGGGTAGGCAAAGCTCAGGTTGTGTACGCGCAACTGCGCAGGTAAAGGCGGGGTTAACGGCGTCATCAATCGGAACCCTTGCGGTCTTTGAGCAACAAAATCAGTAGCAATAAGCCGCCCAGCAGGCGGGTCATGATGCCTGTGGGAATTTCCTCGGGTTGCGCCAGCAGGCGCGAAAGGGTGTCGCTGCCTACCAGCAACACCGCGCCGCACAGGGCGGCCAGCCAGATCGGCGCGAGGTGATCGCGGGCCAGCCAAGAGGCGATGATCGGTGCGGCCATGGCGATAAACACCACCGGGCCGCCGATGGCCGTGCCCAGCGCGGCCACCAGAATCGCCACGCCGAGCACCGCCAGTTGCAGCGCCGCGACCTTGATACCGAGGTTCTGCGCGGTCGCTTCACCGAAGCGCAGCAGCGCCAGCGGTCGGTTGAGCCAAGCCAGTAGCGGGCATAGCGCCAGCAGAATCAGTGCAATTGGCGCGACCGTGCTGTAGCTGGCCCCGGCGAAGTGGCCCATGGTCCACAGGTAGATGCTGCCCAAGTGCACCAGCGGCTGAGTGGCCATCATGAAGTCACCGACCGCGCCGAGCAGCTCCGACAGGGCGATACCAATCACGATAAACAAATAGCCCTGCTCACCGGGGCGACGGAACAGCACGAACAGTGCCACCGCAGCCAGTGCCGCGCCCAAGGGGGAAGCCCACCAGGGCCAGCTGCCGACGGTTAAGTAGAGGGCGAAACCGATCACCGCTAATGAGGCGCCTTCGTTGACCCCGATCATGTCCGGGGTGGCCAGGCGGTTACGCACCAGGGTTTGGATCAGGCAGCCGGCCATGCCCATGGCGAGCCCTGCGACCACCACGGCAGCAACCCGCGGCATGCGGATCTTGAGCACCATGATGTCGTTGAGCTTGCTGCCCTGGCCGCCTAGGGTGGCCAGTACATCGGTCACGCCCATGCGTCCAGAGCCAAGGCTGATGGCCACGACCACCAATGTCAGCAGCACGCCCAGTACCAACAGGCTAAGCAGCCAGGTGCGGCGGTGCAGCAGCAGGCTCAGTGCGCCCAAGCGCAGGTGCCAGAGTCCGGAAGGATGCTTGGATGGCATGTCTATTTCACCGCCAGCAAGGAACGGAAGCCGCCGCGTAGAACGATGGCGATCAAGGCCGGCGCGCCCAGTGCGGCCAGCAGGGTGCCGACCGGCAGCTCATAGGGCTGTACCAGCCAGCGCGCGAGGATGTCGGCGGCGAGTAGAAAGAGCATGCCGAACAGGCTGGAGAACAGCAGCTGGCGCAGTAGCGCCACTGGTTCCAGCAGCCGTGCGCAGTAGGCCGCGAGGAAGCCGACGAAGCCGATGGGCCCGGCCAGCGCAATGGCGCAAGCGGTCAGCAGTGTGGCCGCGAGCAGTACGCCGATGCGCACCCAGGTGGTCGAAATACCCAAGGCGCGGGCCTGGCTGTCGCCCATCTGCATCAGCGTCAGTTGCCGGCACAGCAGAATCGCGAGTACCAAACCGAGCAGGGCCATGGGGCTGACCGTGATTACGGCGGATAACTCGGAAGCCGACAGTGAACCGAGGTTCCAGTAGCGAAACTGTTCCAGGGCGACGCGGGTGGAGAGCAGCAGAAAGTTGGCCATGCCGCCAAACACCGCAGCCAGCGCCATACCGGCGAGGATCAGTTTGAGCGGGCTGGCCTGGCCAAGCATCACGCCGATACCGAGCACCAGCAGGTTGCCCAGCAGCGCGCCGGCACCAGCCCAAAGCAGATAGCCATGGGTCGATTCGACGCCAAAGTAGATCAAGCCAATCACCAGGCCAAACACCGCGCCGGCGTTAACCCCGAGCAGGCCGGGTTCGGCCAGCGGGTTGCGCGTGGCGCTCTGTAACAAGGTGGCGGCCAGCGCCAGACTGCTGCCCACTAATAGGGCCGCTAACGTGCGTGGCAGGCGCAAGGTATTAACCACCATGGCCAGCTTGTCATCGGCCAAGCGCGCCGGCTCGCCCAGTAGAAAGCCGAACACATCGGTCGCGCCGTACTGGCCCGCTCCGGTTGCCAGGGAACATACCAGCAGGATGCACAGCAATAGGCCGCCGCCGAGTAGGGCGTGGTATTGGCGCCGGGTTAAGGGGTGGCTGATCTGAGTCATGGGGCCTATCAGAGAATTTGGCTAACCCCGACGGCGATGGCCGCCGGGGTTAGGGGTGTTACAGGTCGTAGCTGAAACCAACGAATACGGTGCGGCCCATCAGGATGTGGTCGATGGACTGAGCAACGTCGTCACGCTTGGTATTGGTCAGGTTGTTCAGACCGGCCTTGAGGGCCAGTTCCTTGGTGGCTTGGTATTTGGTGCTGACGCTGACGGTGTCATACGCCCCGGACTCGAAGCTGGCGGATTTGGCCGGAACTACCAGCATTTGGCTGCCGGTGTACTGGTAATCCAGGTTAAAGCCGAGCGCTGGCAGTGCCTGCCAGTCGATACCGGCATTGGCCACGTGCTGTGGGCTGTAGTTCAGCTGCTCGCCAGTGTCACGGTCTTCGGCGTCGGAGTAGGTGTAGTTGGCATGTACCGCAAGGGTGTCGGTGAAGGCGTAGCGGCCTTGCAGCTCATAGCCTTGAATACGGGCTTCGCTGACGTTGGTGTAGGTCATCACTTTCGGGCGATAACCGGCACGCCAGCTGTCGCTGACAATCATGTCTTCGATGTCGTTGTTGAAGAACATGATGCCGGCCTGGAGGCGCTCATTCTGATACAGGGTGCCCAGCTCGTAGCTGACCGAAGTTTCCGGCTTGAGATCGGGGTTGCCGACGATCTGACACATGCCACGGCAGGCCAACACGCTGTAGGTGTCATCGGATTGGGTGATATCCGGGGCCTTGAACGCCTTACCGGCGCCGCCCTTGAGTACCCAGTTGTCGGTCAGGTTGTAGATGCCGTAAAGGCGCGGGCTGAACTTGCCACCATAGACCTCATGATCATCCCAACGCCCGCCTAGGGTGACGTCGAGTGCGCCGAGGGAAAACTCGTCCTGCAGGTAGACGGCCTGCTGGTCGACTTCGGTTTCGCTGCCAAGGTTCTGGTTGTGGGTCAGGGTGGTGCGGCGTAGTTCACTGCCGGCGGTCAGCAGGTGGCTGCCGAGAGTGGTGGAAACCTGGCCGTCAACGGTGTGATTGTTTTGTTCCACTTTGCCGACACGGCCGCGCAGCTTGGTCATGATTTCAGAATCGTCGCTCAGCTCGACGTCTTCGTAGTAGTAGCGTACGCGCGAGTTGAAACTGTCCCAGTTGCCGTTGTGGGTTACACCGAAGGTGGTGCGATCCATGTTTTGCACGTTGGTGACCAGTGCGCCGAAGTTGTTCCAGCGGGCCTTGCGATCGTCCTCGCGGTGGCTAACGTCGAGGTCGATGCTCTGTTGCTCGTCGAGCAACCAGCTCAACGAGCCCAGCACGTTGTCACCCTGACGCTGCTCGACGGCATCGGTACCCGTGAGGCTGAGCTGGTCGGTTTGCCAAGCGGATTGATCAGTGGATTGCACGATCAGGTTGCCGAGCAGTTTGTTCTCAACCAGTGCGCCGCTGAGGTAACCGCTGGTCTGGTGCACGTCACCGTTGTCACCCTCGGTTGGGTGTTCGTAGCTGTAGGCCACGCCTGCTTCGGTGGCGTTGGTTGGCTGGCGCAGGATGATGTTAACCACGCCGCCCAGGGCATCGGCGCCGTACAGCGAGGACATTGGCCCGCGGATCACTTCGATGCGCTCAACCGCTGCCATCGGGATCGACGACAGATCGAAGTCGTTGGCGTAGTTGGAGGTCAGGGCGTCACGCGAGTTGATGCGGCGGCCGTTAACCAGCAGCAGGGTGTAGTCCGAATCCATGCCGCGAATTTTGATCTCCTTGCGGCCATAGGCCGAGGAGGTGTTGATGTGCACACCGGGTAAACGCTTAATCGCGTCGGCTAGGTCGTAGACCGGCATCTTGTCCAGTTCTGCGCGGGTGATCACCGAGGCGCTGGCGGGAACACTCAGCTCGCTGTGCGCAGTTTGTGTGGCGGTGACGATGCTGTCTTGCAGCGTCACGCTGTTGTCAGCGAGTGCCGCAAACGGCAACAGACCGCCCAGGACACCGATAGAGATGGCGTGACGGCGATTGATGTTTCTTACAAAAGACATGACAGGTTCCATTTTTAGTAAGTGTTGGCTCGTTAACAGCTGATCACTGGTGCTCGGCGGTTCTAGCCCGCTTGTGTTGTTGTTATGTCTGCGCGGTGACTGACCGCATCGCGCCGCTGGATGCCGCGCAGCAGCAGCCACATACCCACCCCCGTGAGTAAACCGGCCACGACATAAAAGCCGCTCAGTTGTTCGAAACCGCGCAGTTGGTTGTCTGCCCCGGTGCTCAGGTAGACCGCCGAGAACAGGCTGCCAAGGCCGGCCGCGACATTGCTGACGGTGCCTTGGAACGCCATAAAGGCGGCGCGCTGATGCGGTGGCGGAATCGCTGAAGCGATGGTCATGCTGCTGTTGGTGCGCACGGCGCTGGCGGCCATAAACACCACGAAAACCAGGTAGATCGACAAACCAATTGGCGTGGCGAAGCCCAGTAGCGTGGTTAGCGCCAGGCAGCCGCTGCTGAGCACAATCACGCTCAGCGCCTGGCCGCGGTCGAGCAAGCTGCCGCCCAGGCGCATGGCCAGCAGGCTGGCCAGGCCGCCACAGAGAAACAGCAGGCCGATTTGTTCGCGCGGGAAGTGCAGGTTGAACTGGAAGTAGTTGGAAAAGTGCGGCACCAGCAGGAAATGTCCGAAGATCTGCACGGCTGTAATCGCCAGTGCAGCCAGGCATAACGGCGAAGTCAGCAGCGGCAACACCGAGCCTGCGGGACGCGTTGTGGTCACGGGTACGCGCAGCAGGAAGTGACACAGCACTGCCAGGGCAAGGCCCAGGCCGCCGAAGACAATAAAGGGACTTTGCCAGCTCCAGCGCAGGGCCAGCTCCAGCGCCAGTGGCACCACCACGATGGCCGCCAGGGAGAACCCCATGCCGATATAGGCGAGCTTTCGCCCGCGCTCGGCCGGCGGGATGATGTCGAGCATGCTCGCCATCAGTAGGGCCCCCATGGGACCGGCAACCAGACCGGAAAGCACAAACAACAGAATCAACTGTTCGGCGCTGCTGGCCAGGGCGCATGCCATCAGCAGGACGAAGCGCAGGGTCAGGAGTACCACCAATGCCTGTTTACGCTTCAGGCGATCCAGCCAGGGAGCAGCAAGGGCCATGCTTGCGGCAGAGGCGAGGGTGGCGCCGCCGCTGATGTAACCCACATGGCTGGCTTGCATCCCGAGATGGCGCACCAGATCAGGACCCAGGGGCATCACCATCATCAAGCTGCCGATGGAAAGCAGGTTCACCAGCATTGCCAGGTGCACAGCTGCTTTTGAGTGTCCGACATCATCCATGTACATAACCGCTCTAGATTGGGCGCGGGGTGCATCTTAAGGAATGAATGATTGTTTCGCAAATGCTAATCGTTAGCGTTAGTATTGATGTTTTGTGACGGGTAAAAGCATTGCGCGGCAAGGATTTTTTCGAAAAGGGCACTGCGATTGAGTCGCCGAATGTGCCTGTAATCGCCGGCCCAGCGCCCTCGATGGATAGCCCTGCAGCGGGTGAAATGCTGCCTGGGCTTCACAGCTTGTTCAGTGAGGATCTGGCGCGTTACCGCAATGTTTTCGTGCGGGCGGATGACCCGCGTGAGGCCATCAGCGGCCCTGAATTTTTACAGCCGGGCACATTGAGTACGCTGATGGCGCGTTTTCGTCCGCAGTTCGCGGCGGCGGATCAGCGCGGTTTGGCTTCGATCTGGGTCAATCAGTACTTTAATCGGCTGTTTCCGCCGGTCATCAGTGCGGCGCTTCTATTGAATCAACGCATGCCGCTGCGGCTCGAACAGCTGGCCGTCGTCGTCGATGATCAAGGCTTGCCGCTGGCGTTCAAACTGCCGGGTGGTTGTGAGCCGCTGGCGTCGCCGGAAACGCCCTTCGAGCGCTTTGCTCATCTGCTGGATGACAACCTGCAGCCCTTGATTCAGGCACTCTGCGCGCATACCGGAGTTTCCGCGAAGGTGCTCTGGAGCAATGCCGGCAACTACTTCGAGGCCTGGCTCGGGCAGCTGAAAAGCCGTACTCAAAAGCCACAGCTGCTTGTCGATGGCGAGCGCTTGCTGGCCAGCCCACGGCGTCCGGATGGTTCGCGTAATTCGTTGTATGCGCCAATCCGCTACGTTGAGATCGAGCATGCCGACGGTCAGGTGCGGCCATGGCGGCAGCGTCGTTTGTGTTGCATCCGCGATTTATTGCCTGAAGTAAAACTGTGCCCCAACTGCCCACGGTTGAAGCAGCCTTATGCTGCAAGCGATTCGCAATAATGCTGCGCAGGGGCTGGCTCAAGTAGGCGGCCTCTTAGGTATCGCGTAGCAAGTCGTTGGCGTTGAGCAGGCCATAAGCGATTTCCGGGCGTTTTTCCAGGGCGCGGCGGATGGCCGTTGGGATGGCCTGGCGGGTTTTGCGGCACAACCCCGGTAGAGCGTCGAGCTGAATACCGATCCCGCGCATGCTGCGCACTTCATTGAAGCCGGGGGCGACGGCGATGCGCACGCCGAGCTGTGCATAGATGCGCTGCTGCATCTTTTCCAGATCGGCCAGGCTTTCAAGATTTTCCAGACGTTCGAGCAGGCGCGTCTCTTCCGCGCGAGTGAGCAACAGAATACGTGCGTCGCTGTTGGGGTTATCCAGCAACTGTTCACGCCCGCAGTCGCAGGCACCGGGTGGGCAGGGTTGGCGTAAGGCTGGGGTGCTGGTCATGGGCACCGATCATAGCCATCTAATGAGGCGTTTGCCCATGCCCGCTAAGCGATAAACGCTGTCTCTGCTAAACGGGCTTAGTGAGCATGCGGAGTTACTTTGCCAGTGTGTGCCGTCGAGTTGGCGGTAAGGAAGGGCCTAGCGGCCCTTGCTCTGGTCAGGCCGTGGCGAAGCGCTCGTTGAGGTAGGCGATGATGGCCTTGGACTCATACAGCCAGGTGCTTTGGCCGTTTTCTTCGATGCGCAGGCACGGCACCTTGATTTTGCCGCCTTGCTGCTCCAGATCACTGCGCGCCTGGGCGTCGTTCTTCGCGTCACGCAGGGTGACTGGCACATTGAGTTTGTGCAGCGTGCGACGGGTTTTTACGCAGAACGGGCAGGCGTGGAACTGATACAAAGCGAGGCCGGAGGCGCTTTGCTCGACAGCGGCCTGGGCCTCTGGCGTGCGTTTGATTTTGGCCGGGCGGCTGATCCAGTCGAAGAAGATGATCAACTGGCCGAGGCCGATGCGCAGTGCCTTGATAATCATGCTGAGGCAAACCTTGGGTCGATAAACAGGGGCGCGCAGCTTACCCGAGTTTAGTGCGCGGGCGTAGGCGCTGGCCTGTAAGCGCGCCCAACGGCATAATTCAAAACATGTTGCGCCCGCTACGGTGCTAGCTGATTTGCCAAGTCGAGTCCCGATGAAACCTGAAGATCTGTTGTTGCTGGTCACCCGCGAAATGCCGTTCGGCAAACACAAAGGTCGTTTGCTGGCTGATCTGCCAGGCAACTACCTCAACTGGTTCGCCCGCGAAGGTTTCCCTAAAGGTGAAACGGGTCGGCTGCTGGCGTTGATGCAGGAAATCGATCACAACGGTTTATCGGGACTGCTTGACCCACTGCGAACCAAGCCGCGTGTGCCATACAAAGGTAACTAGGTTGTTTTCAGGCAATAAAAAACCGGCGCTAGGCCGGTTTTTTATTGTGCAGGTGTCGCTCAGTTATTCACCAAGCTGAGGAACTCACTGCGCGTCGCGGCGTTCTCGCGGAACTCGCCGAGCATCACCGAGGTGACCATGGAGGAGTTCTGCTTCTCCACGCCGCGCATCATCATGCACATGTGCTGCGCTTCGATGACCACGGCAACGCCGAGAGCGCCGGTGACCTGCTGGATGGCTTCGGCGATCTGTCGGCTGAGATTTTCCTGGATCTGCAGGCGCCGCGCGTACATATCGACAATACGTGCAACCTTCGACAGGCCGAGCACCTTGCCGTCGGGGATGTAGGCGACATGCGCCTTGCCGATAAACGGCAACAGGTGATGCTCGCACAGCGAATACAGCTCGATGTTCTTCACCAGCACCATTTCACTGTTATCGGAGCTGAACAGCGCGCCATTGGTGACTTCTTCGAGGGTTTGCTGGTAGCCCTTGCACAGGTACTGCATGGCTTTGGCGGCGCGCTTAGGGGTGTCGAGCAGGCCTTCGCGGGACACGTCTTCGCCAAGTTGGCCGAGAATCTCGGTGTATTGCTGTTCCAGGGACATGGACAATCTCGTTGGTCTTTCTGAAGGGCGCAGGTTAGGGCGCAAGTGCAGGTGTGGCAAGTGCGCCAGCCGCCAGCGCGATGAGCTTATTCGTCGCGGCCATCCATCATGGTGCGTTTGAGCAATACGTAAACCGCGCCGGTGCCGCCGTGTTTGGCCAGGCAGGAGGTGAAGCCCAACACCTGCGGATGCTGGCGTAGCCAGGTGTTGACGTGGCTTTTAATCATGGGCTTGCGGCCGTCCATGCGCACGGCTTTGCCGTGGGTGATGCGTGCGCAGCGCACTTCTAGCTTGTTGGCCTCGGCGATGAATTCCCACAGGGTGTCGCGGGCTTTTTCCACGCTCATGCCATGCAGGTCGAGGCTGCCTTCGAAGCTAACCTGGCCAAGCTTGAGTTTGCGCATCTGGCCTTCTTGCACACCATTGGCGGCCCAGTACAGCGGGTCTTCAGGCCCGACATCAATGACGAATTGGTCAGATAGGCCATCAACCTTGATCGAGTCTACGCGCGCGGTTGCAGCTTGGCGCAGGGTGGCCAGTTGGGCACGGTTGGGTTTCGGTTTACCGGTATCAGCACGGTCATGCTTGATCGGTTTAACACCGTGCAACTGGGCTTTAAATAAAGAAAAATCGTCGTCTTGGTCTTGCATCTGGGCCTCCGCGAAGGCCGCTAGTGTAACCAACCTGCCGCTCTTCATGCTGTGTGGATCTGTTCGGCTCAGTCGCGTTTTTTCATCAGGTGCGGGGCCATATTTAAGTTGCTGGAGTGACGCGAACGGCGTCTGCAGCGGCGCCAGAGCGAGACGCCCAGGTACAGCAGGACTAAGCCAGTGACTCCGCATAGGCTGGCGGCGATTGCGGAATCGTTCAGTGGGCCCAGTACTGAGTGTTGGCCGAGCAGGGCAGCCACGCCGGCCATGCTCAGCAGTACGCCTAATGTGGCAAGCAGCGCCGCCAATGCCGCTCCCACGCGCAGGCGCCAATTGCTGGCATTGCGTGGACGCAGGCGGCGGGCGTCAAAACCATCTGATAGCTTCATGCCGATTTCCTCATGCCGATTTCCTCTGTGGCTATCGGCGGTATGACCGGCTGCTGCCGGTGTGGTTCAACCATCGGTGGTCTGCGCTGCTCAGGCTGTGAGCGCGCACGCGTTTGTCGCCTTAATCAGAGTAGAGCGCTGGCGCGCGGCACCACTGCGGCAAAGTTATCGGCGAGGGCAATCATCTCCGCGCGGTGCATGTCGGCAGCGCTGATTATCTGCCCGTCGAGGGTCGGTAGGTCACGGGTGGCGCAGGCTGCATCGACCACGGTGCAGCGGTAACCATAGTCTTTGGTGGCGCGTACGGTGGTGCTGATGCTGGAGTGGGTCATAAACCCGCACACGATCAGGTCCAGGTGTCCTAAGGCTTGTAAGCGCTCATGCAGGTCGGTGCCATTGAAGGCGTTGGGCATGCGTTTTTCGACGATGATTTCCCCCGGCAGCGGCGCGGCTTCCGGCAGGTGCAGGCCGCGTGGGCCGCGTGGATCAAGCAGGCCATCGGGGATGCCCAGGTGTTTGACGTGGACGATAGCGCTGCCGAGTGCACGTGCGGCGGCGAGCAGTGTGGCGATTTCCTCTAGCGCGGCATCCAGCCCCGGTAATTGTAAAACGCCGCTGCGGTACTCCTCTTGCGCATCAATGATCAGCAAGGTCGCATTGCTCAGGCTGGCGGGGGCATGGCCGCGGCCGGTGAGTGCGAACAGCGTTTGTGGGGTGGACATGGCAGGAACTCCAGGCTGGCATGGACAGTCCACCCATTGTCCACTTGTGCCGCGCTGCTGTGAACCGTTGTGGTCGACGATCTTGCGTGTGCTGCTGGCAGCAAGCAAAATCGAGAGGCTGCCGAGGAACGGCGATTTTCAGCAAAGGAGCTGCACCATGAGCCTGATTACGTTGCTTTCCGAACACTTCTGGTTGTTGTTCGCCCTGGCGATTTCCATCGCCGTGCTGCGTGAACTGCACCTGACACGTGACGAGGGGCGGTGACCCAATCCGCTGGGTCACGCTCTGCCACCTCGTGGCGGTCAGTGCAAAGGGTCAGTACAGGCCAAACAGTTCGAACTGCAGGTACCAGATACCCAGCGAGCCGAAGAAGTTGACCAAAATGGCGGGCAAAAACTTTAAGTGCACGGCAAAGCTGTAAGTCTTGTCCAGCGACATCGCCATGATCCCGGCAGCTGAACCCACCACCGTCAGCGAGCCACCAATCCCCACCATCAGCGCATTCAGCGCCCATTGATTGAGGCCCAGCTGCGGGTTTGACATCAACGCTGCCGCTTCCACGGGGACGTTGTCCATCACCCCAGACGCCACACCGAGCACCACGTTAACGGCGGTAGGGTGCATCACTTCAAACAGCCTTGAGATGTACGACAGCCAGCCGACATGGTTGAGGCAGGCCACCGAGGTGATGATGCCGATAAAGAACAGCAGGGCATTCCACTCGACCTTTTGCAGTTGATCTTGCCAGGGTAGTTCGATACCGCGGCGCATCAGCAACCAGGCGTAGAGCGCGACGATACCCAGGCCGATACCAATGGCAAACTCGATACTGACTTTCAGCAGCACATTGCACAGCACGGCGCCAAATACCGCACAGAACCCCACGATTGCCAGGCCCGCGCCACCCGGCTTGAGGGCGGTTTCTGACTGATCAGCGAGGTGGATCAGCGCTTGGCCATCGAGCTTGCGCAGGTAAAAGAAGTGCAGGGTGGCGGCGAACAACAGCCAGCCAATCAAGGCCGACGGGATCAGCAACAACAGGCCGGCGATGCTGATTTTACCGGCGAGCACGACCATCAGGCTGGTCGAGGTGCCGAGAAACCACACCCCGGAATTTGATGCGACCACGATATTGCACAGCGATATGTGGGTGTAACGCTGGTTGGTCGAGATGCTCTTCACCGTTTTGCCGAAGATCATCGCCGTGGTGATGTTGTTAAGAAACGGTGAGAGCAAGGCCGACAGCGCGCCTGTGGCCCAGAACATACCGCGCGCGCCGAGGCCCTTGCGCATCAGGTAGCCATTGAGGGCAGTGAACACGTTTCGCTCGTTGAGCAGCTCCACCACCATCCACATAAACGCCATAAAGGCGATTAGGCCGAACAGTTCTTCCTTGATTTCATTCTGCGCATGCAGGAAATACTGAAAACCGTTGGGATCGTAGAACGCGTAATGAGCGCCGATAACGATCAGGCCGGACATCATAAACATCGCCGGCTTGAACTTATCCATCTCCAGTTGGGCTTCAAAAACAATCAGCGTCATGCCAATCAGGAATATCGCCAGCACGAGCAAGCCCGTGAGCGAGAAGGGATCTATGACCATTTTTAGGGATTCTTGAGAAAGGGAGGGAAGGGGTTAGAAATTAGTAACAAAATTATACCTGTCGGTCGTAACCCTTGGGCAGGGTTACTTTGTGACTGTGGCGGCCTTTACAGTCAGCAATGCGTCGTGCAGATAAGCCGGCGCTGCAGGCTGCTAGAATGGCGAACTTTTTCTTGTGGAGAGCTGCTGTGACCGACGCTACAAACACCTACCCAACCCGCCTGCGCACTGTGCGTGACTACATTCGCTGGGCGGTCAGTCGGTTTCACGGTGAGGCGCTGTTTTTTGGCCACGGCACCGACAATGCCTGGGATGAAGCTCGCCAACTGGTACTCGGTGCGTTGCATCTGCCCTATGAAATTGCCGACAGCTACCTCGATTGCCGCCTGGAGGACGACGAGCATGCGCATCTGCATGCGCTGCTGCAGCGGCGTATCGAGGAGCGTGTGCCAACGGCCTACCTGTTAGGCGAGGCCTGGTTCTGCGGTATGCCGTTTATTGTCGATGAGCGCGTGCTGGTGCCGCGCTCACCGATTAGTGAGTTGATTGAGCAACATTTTGCGCCCTGGCTGCCAGGTGAGCCTGCGCGGATTCTTGACCTGTGCACCGGTTCGGGCTGTATCGGTATTGCCTGTGCCTATGAGTTCCCCGAAGCCGAAGTGGTGTTGGGGGATCTGTCGTTTGAGGCGCTGGAAGTGGCCAATCAGAATATCGAGCGCCATGAGCTCGATGAGCGCGTGTACACCGTGCAGGGTGATGGCTTTGCCGAGTTACCGGGGCAGCGCTTTGACCTGATCGTGTCCAATCCGCCTTATGTGGACGCCGAGGATTTCGCCGACATGCCGGCCGAGTATCAGCACGAGCCTGAGCTGGGTCTGGCTTGTGGCGAGGATGGCTTGGACCTGGTGCGACGCATGTTGGCCGAAGCGGCTGATCACCTGACGGAAAAAGGCGTGTTGATTGTCGAAGTCGGCAACAGCCAAGTACATGTTGAAGCCTTGTACCCGGAAGTCGACTTCACCTGGCTGGAGTTCGAACGCGGCGGTCACGGCGTATTCCTGCTGGCGGCTGCGCAGTGCCGCGAACATCAGACGCTGTTCCGCCAGCGTGTCTTGGGCTGATCAGCGCAGGCTCAAGTGACGGCTCAGCAAGGCGCGTAAGGCGGCGGGTTTAACCGGTTTTGGCAGGTAGTCGAGGCCTGCGGCATGTACCTGAGCAATCAGCTCGGGGCGGCCGTCGGCGCTGATGACCACGCCCGGTAGCGGCGCGCCTAAGCGGGTTCGTAACCAGGCCATCAGTTCGGTGCCGGTTTCGCCGTCATCCAGATGAAAGTCCACCAATGCCAACTGCGGCCGCACGTCCTCGCTGAGCAGGTGTTCGCACTCCAGTCGATTGCGCGCCGTCCACACCTGGCAGCCCCAGCGTGACAGCAGGCTGTGCATGCCGACCAGAATGCTGTCTTCGTTGTCTACGCACAGCACGTGAATGCCTGCCAGTGCTTGGCCCTGCGGTGCTATCTGGAGGGCTGGCATGCTGGCTTCGACCTGCAATGCCAGGGGCACGGTAACGCTGAACACACTGCCCTTGCCCGGCCAAGAGCGCACTTGCAACTTATGTTCGAGTACGCGGCAGAGACCGTCGGCAATCGCCAAGCCCAGGCCTAGGCCTTTTTCGGCGCGGGTTTGGTGGCTGTCCAGGCGCTTGAATTCTTCGAATATTACCTGGCGTTTGTCATCCGGTATACCGGGGCCGCGATCCCAGACTTCCAAGCGCAGACTCTGGCCTTGACGACGCACGCCAAGTACCACGCGTCCCTTGGCATAACGGAAGGCATTGGTCAGGAAGTTTTGCAGGATTCGCCGCAGCAACTTGATGTCGCTGTCCACGCGCAGATGGCTGCCGCGCAAACGGAAATCCACGTGATGCTCGGCGGCCATGACTTTGAATTCGGCGCCTAAGGTGTCAAACAGGCTGTTGAGCACAAAGGCGTGACGGTCTGGCGTAATGCGGCCGTTTTCCAGGCGAGAGATATCCAGCAGGTCGCTGATCAGGTCTTCGGCCGAGCGCAGCGAGCTGTCTAAGTGACGCACCAGGTCACGGGCATCGTTGGGCAGGGCATCCTCTTGGTGGGAAAGGGCGGCAGAGAACAACCTGGCCGCGTTCAAAGGCTGCATCAGGTCATGGCTGACCGCAGCCAGAAAGCGGGTTTTCGACTGATTGGCCGCTTCAGCCACACCCTTGGCGTCGCTCAGTGCGTGGTTCAGTTGCGACAGCTCATGGGTGCGTTCGCTGACGCGTTGCTCCAGGCCCTCGTTGGCATCTTTGAGGGCGCGCTCGGCTTCGCGGAACTCGGTGATGTCGGTGAAACTCATGACGAAACCGCCGCCTGGCATCGGGTTGCCGATCAGCTCGATGACTCGGCCGTTGGGGAACAGGCGCTCGGAGGTGTGCGCGGTGCCTTGGCGCATCCAGTACAAGCGCTTGCTGACGTGCTCCTCGATGTCTCCATCGCCGAGCAGGCCGCGCTCGGCATTAAAGCGGATCAATTCGGCAACCGGCCGACCGACATACACCTGACCTTCCGGGTAATTGAACAGCTCGATATAGCGGTGGTTCCAAGCCACCAGCCGCAGTGATTGGTCAACCACACTGATGCCTTGGGTAATGTTCTCAATCGCCCCTTGCAGCAGTGCGCGGTTGAACTGCAGTACTTCCGAGGCTTCGTCGACGATGCGCACCACGTCCTCGACCTGCATTTCGCGGCCTTCGATGGCGGCCTTCACCACGGCCCGTGTGCTGGAGGCGCCGAGTACGCCGGCAAGCAAGCGTTCGGTGTGGGCAATCCATTCGTTGTTGGCGTTTTGTTGGGGGTCGAAGCCTTTGCCCTGGCGGTAGGCAAAGCGCATAAAGCTTTGGCGGGCGCGGTCTTCACCGACAAAGCGGCTGGCCAGCAGCAACAAATCACCCACTTGCACTGCCAGCATGCTGCGGTTACTCGGTTTAGTACCGAGGTCGTGGCCAATAAAGCGACCGGCTTGCCAATGCTCCGCCACTCGGGTGCGTGAGTAATAGGAAACCCAAGCAAACAGTAAGAAATTACCGGTCAGTGACAGCATTACACCGCGGGTTAAAGGGTCGACCTGAACGCCAATCGGGCCATACAGCAAGGTTTGTAAACCGGGCAAGGCTTCCAGCGGCCAGCCTAGGCCGCCGACCATCAGCGGCATGATCAGGGTGTAGAACCAAATCAGCGCGCCGAAGAGCAGGCCGGCAAACACACCTTGGCGATTCGCCTGTTTCCATACCAGTGCGCCAAACATAGCCGGCGCCAGCTGGCCGATAGCGGCAAACGACACTTGGCCAATGGTGGCCAGGCTGGCGTTAGAGCCGAGCAAGCGGTAGCACACATAGGCCAGCAGCAGAATCACTACGATGCTGACCCGGCGTGCCGTCAACATCCAGTGGCGGAAAGCCTCAAAGGGCCGTTCGGTGTTCTGTCGACGCAACAGCCAGGGCAGCAGCATGTCGTTGGAAATCATGGTTGATAGCGCCACCGAGGCCACAATCACCATGCCAGTGGCCGCTGACGCACCGCCGATAAACGCCAGCAGCGCCAGGGCGGGATGGGCTTCGGCGAGCGGCAGGCTGATCACGAAGGAGTCAGGGGTGACGCCGGCGGGTAGCAGCATCTGCCCGGCCAGGGCGATGGGCACCACGAACAGTGCGGCAAGCACCAGATAGCCAGGGAACACCCAGCGCGCCAGGCGCAGGTCGCGGGGTTCAATATTCTCCACCACCGCCACATGAAACTGCCGCGGCAGGCAGATGATGGCGATCATCGCGAGGCCCGTCTGCATCATCATCGCGGGCCAATTCACGGTCTGCGCCCAGAAATTTTCCAGCTCGGGGCTGGCCTCTGCCTGGTTAAGGAGGTCGCCAAAGCCGTTATACAGACCGTAAGTGACAAATGCTCCGACAGCGAGAAAGGCCAGCAGCTTGACCAGCGATTCGAAAGCCACCGCCAAGACCATGCCACGGTGGTGCTCGGTGACATCCAGGTTGCGCGTGCCGAACAATATTGTGAACAGCGCCAGTACCAGCGACACGACCAGCGCAGTGTCCTGAGCGCCGGTGCCATTGGCCCCCGCACCAGCACCGCTGAGCAGGTTGACGCCGAGCACGATACCCTTGAGCTGTAAGGCGATATAAGGCAATACGCCGACTAGGCAGACCAGCGCTACCACCACCGCCAGGGTCTGCGACTTGCCATAGCGCGCGGCGATAAAGTCGGCAATTGAGGTGATGTTTTCCTGTTTGCTGATCATCACCATCTTTTGCAGCACCCAGGGTGCGAAGACCAGGATGATGATGGGGCCCAGATAAATCGGCAGAAACGACCAGAGCTGCTCGGCGGCCTGGCCGACCGCACCGAAGAAGGTCCAGCTGGTGCAGTAAACCGCCAATGACAGGCTGTACACCCAGGCGCGTACCCGTGGTGGCATGGGTGTGGCGCGCCGATCGCCATAAAAGGCGATGGCGAACAGAAGGGCCATGTAAATCAGCGCAACCGCGGCAATCAGCCCGCTAGACAGGGTCATGCGTACTCCAAAAACAAACTATAGGTGGCCGTGGTGGTCATAACGGGCAGCACGATGGCTGCCCAGAGCCTACTGCATCAGAGCCCAGAGGCGATGAGTGGCTTCAGTCTCGCAGCAAAGTCGCTGGGCGTCAGGTGCGACCAAGGTCGCAGGAGCGCATAACTTATTACTGTTGTGGATTGTGCACACTGGCAAGCGCTGTTAGCGTGTCGCGCCTGCGACTCTGTCCGAGGAGGGACCCTATGTTCAAGCCGCAATTGATTACTCTGCAGCGTGGTGGGTTGCGTATCGAGCCCATGGTTGATGCTGACATCCCGGCGTTGGTCAGCCTGGCTGAGGCCAACCGCGCGGAGCTGGTGCACATCAATGGCACCCAGCGTCTGGACTGGTACCGCGAAGGCTTGCTCGAACAGCGCGAAGGGCGCGCCTTGCCTTTTGTCATCCGCCTGGGTGAACAACTGGTCGGCACTACACGCTTTGCCGATTTCGTCAGCAGCCTGCCAGCCGCAGAAATCGGCTGGACCTGGCTCGACCGCAGCCAGCACGGCACGGGCCTTAATAACACCATCAAATACCTGATGCTCAAGCATGCCTTTGAGAACTGGCGCATGGTCCGTGTGCAGCTGAAAACCGCGGCAAGCAACCTGCGTTCGCAGCGCGCCATCGAAAAACTCGGGGCGCAGCGAGAAGGCGTGCTGCGTAACCATCGCCGGCTGGCGGATGGGCGTTTAGATGACACCGTGCTGTACAGCATCACCGACCATGACTGGCCCGTGGTCAAGCAACAGCTGGAGGCGCGTTTCAGCGGTTGATGTATGGCGCAAGCGGCTACCGAACAAACACGCTTTTGGCAGGCTCGCGAATTGGGCGGTATCGAGTTGTTGCACGCGCATTACCTCGAGCAGCGCTTTTCGCCTCATGTGCATGAAGGCTTTGTCTTCACCGTAATCGAGCAGGGTGCCCAGCGCTTCCGTCATCGTGGTAGCGAGCATCTGGCGCCGGCCGGCAGTATGGTGCTGATCAATCCGGACGAGCTACACACCGGCTCCAAGGCGCATGAGCAGGGCTGGCACTACCGCGGTTTTTATCCGGACAACGCGCAGGTGAGCGGCGTGCTGGCGGAGCTGGAGTTATGTCAGCAGGGCATGCCGTCATTTGCCGTTAGCGTGCTGCATGATCCGCAGCTGCATCGTCAATTCGGCAATCTGCATCAGTTGCTGGACAGCCAGGCGTCAGCGTTGCAGCTGCAAACCGCCTGGCGTGAGGCGATTCTGTTGTTGTTTCAGCGCCATGCGCGCTTGCCTGAAGGTCTGGTGCCGGGTGATGAGCCGCGTGCCGTCAGCCGGGCCAAAGAGTTACTGGCCAGTCAGTTGGCGGCGCCGCCGTCACTGGAGCAACTGGCGCAGGCGGTGGGTTTGTCGCCGTTTCATTTCGCGCGGGTGTTTCGTCGAGCCACCGGTTTGCCGCCGCACAGCTGGCTGATGCAGCGCCGCCTGGAGCAGGCGCGGGCGCTATTAAGGAATGGTTGTGCGCCGCTGACCGTGGCGATGCAGCTGGGCTTTGCCGATCAGAGCCACCTGACGCGCCAGTTCAAACAAGCCTATGGCGTAGCGCCGGGGCAATACCGCCAGGCGAGTATCGCCAGTTAAGGCGGCTAGTGCGTGGCAATCCAAATCAACAGGCCCGCTTGGAACACGCAGAAGGCCACTAGGCAGGTAATGGTGAAGCGCAAGCCGCCGTCTTCGCGTTTGAAAACCTCGATGCGTTCCTCCAGCTTGCGTGCCTTCACTTCATGCTCGCGCAGGGTGTGATCGGCTTGTTGCAGCATGCTGGCGGCGTCCAGCAGTTCGATGATCTGCACCTTTTCCGTATGCCAGTCAGCGTGCAGCGAGCTGACCCGTGGTGCGCTGCATTGCGCCTTGATTTTGAGCGGGTCGAGGTATTCGACTACAAAGCCCTGGGCTTGTAGGCAGTGGTCACGGCGGGCGCGTGCTTCATCGCTGAAGGCGTCTTTGCTCGCCAGTGTGGTGTTTTCCACTTGATAGTGGGCGAAGTGCTGGCGCGCCCAGGCAATGCCCTGGGCCAGGATAAAGCGTCCCAGGCCACGGTTTTCCGGCTGTACCAGCAGACCAGTGTCGGGGCCGAAGCGCACGGTGCGCTGCTCATGGTTGGCCCAAACTTCGAAGATGTTCTGTTCTTTGCGCACGCGCTGGCCGGGGAGCTGCAAGGTCAGGCGCAGCAGACTGTACTGCGTGCCCAGACGCTCGACTCGGCCCAGCTGGAGAAAGCGCAGCGGCCGAGCACCAGTGTGGCGATCGGTGGGCAGGGCCGCCAGGCGCAGCAGGCTGAAGTGTTCGGGGGTAAGCTCGGCCCAGGGATGGGCCTGTTCGGCGACTTCCTGCGGGGCAGCGTCGGTGTCGGTTTGCGGCGCGGGGCTGTCGGTCATAAGCGGCGGTCCTGTGCGCGACACCTTAGGGTGTCGCCTGATGCGCTTATCGGCCGCCGCTCGACTAACTGGAGCTGGTTTTTTTGCCGTTGCGCAGGATGAACTGGGCGATCTGCTCACCCAGCCCTTGTGCCAACGGTAGCCGAGGATTGTCATAGCTGGCCAGTTGCGCCGGTAAATCCAGCGCGCTGATGCGCAGCATATGGTTCATGCCGGGGATGATCAGCAGTTCGGCATCTGGTTTGGCGGCCTGCAGCGCTTTGGCATCGGCGGTGCTGACCTGAATGTCGTGGCTGCCTTGCACAATCAGCGCCGGTATCTGCAGGTTGGCAAAGGCTTGGCCTGGACTCTGCCGCAGCAGTGAGATCAGGTAGGGCTGCACGCTGGGGCGAAACAGCACCTGCAATTGTTTGGGTACCTGCGGGCTGAGTTGCCCGGCCAGCAAGCGATCGAGTAGCTGATTGCTCTGTTCAAGCAGGTGCGGCGGCAGGCGGGCGGCCAGTTGTTCGCGCAACAATTGGTCAATCGGTCGTGAGCTACCGGCTATTGATACCACTGCATCGGCCTGGGCCTGCTTGGCCGCCAGACTGGCAATCAGCGCGCCTTCGCTATGGCCGATCAGAACCAACCGGTCAAACGCAGGGTCGGCTTTGAGCAGGTCTGCCCAGGCCACAGCATCGTTCACATAACGCTCGACACTGAGGTCGCGCTCGTCCGGCGTGGCTGCGCGGCTGGCGGCTACTCCGCGCTTGTCGTAACGCAGGCTGGCGATGCCCTGTTTGGCCAAGCTCTGCGCCAGGCGCTTGAGGCTGTCGCTTTGGCCGCCTTCAGGGTTGTTGCCATCACGGTCGGTAGGGCCGGAGCCCGCAATCAGCAACGCCACTGCCATTGGCGCGCTACCACTGGGCTTGAGCAGGGTGCCATACAGCGTGCCCTGGGCTGTGTGCAGGCGCATGGGTTGCTGCACGCTACTGTGTGAGACGCTGTGGGGGGCGGCTTGAGCCAGGGGCGGGAGTAGGCAAAGAGTCAATAGAAGCGCTCGCAACATGGATAACAACTGCCAGAGGGGGAACCGTTGGACGTTTATCCGCAGGTAAGGTTCGAGGATGATCTGTGCGAACGCCACGGGTATACTCGCCGCCTTTACTCAAGTGGGGCCGGGCGCGGGTTGGCGCAGGTCCGAAGCTGATTTTCGCGGAGCGTTTTGCACATGTCCGGCAATACCTACGGCAAGCTGTTCACTGTCACCACCGCTGGCGAAAGCCATGGCCCGGCGTTGGTCGCCATTGTCGATGGCTGCCCGCCGGGATTGGAGATTAGCCTGGAAGACCTGCAGCGCGATCTCGATCGACGCAAACCAGGCACCAGCCGCCATACCACGCAGCGCCAGGAAGACGACGAGGTGGAAATTCTCGCCGGGGTTTTCGAGGGCAAGACGACCGGCTGCTCGATTGGCCTGCTGATCCGCAATACCGATCAGAAGTCCAAGGACTACTCGGCGATCAAGGATTCCTTTCGTCCGGCCCACGCTGATTATACCTATCACCACAAGTACGGCGTGCGTGACTACCGTGGCGGCGGCCGCAGCTCGGCGCGTGAGACCGCCATGCGCGTGGCAGCTGGTGCTATCGCCAAAAAGTACCTGGCCACCCAGGGCATCGTGATTCGCGGCTATATGAGCCAGCTTGGGCCGATTGAAATCCCGTTCAAGAGCTGGGAGTCGGTCGAGCAGAACGCCTTCTTCAGCCCCGACCCGGACAAGGTTCCGGAGCTGGAAGCTTATATGGACCAGCTGCGCCGTGATCAGGACTCGGTCGGTGCGAAAATTACCGTAGTCGCCGAAGGCGTGATGCCAGGCCTGGGTGAGCCGATTTTCGACCGTCTGGACGCCGAGCTGGCCCACGCGCTGATGAGCATCAACGCGGTCAAAGGTGTGGAAATCGGCGCTGGCTTTGCCTCCGTGGCGCAGCGTGGCACCGAACATCGCGATGAGATGACGCCGGAAGGTTTTCTCTCCAACAACGCCGGCGGCATCCTTGGTGGCATTTCCAGCGGTCAGCCGATTCTTGCGCACCTGGCGCTCAAGCCAACGTCGAGCATCACCACACCGGGCCGATCTATCGATATTCATGGCAACCCGGTGGATATCATCACCAAGGGCCGCCACGACCCGTGCGTGGGCATTCGCGCCACGCCGATTGCCGAAGCGATGATGGCCATTGTGCTGATGGATCATCTGCTGCGTCACCGTGCGCAGAATGCCGAGGTACAGGTCTCAACGCCGGTGCTGCCGCAGCTGTGACCATAAGGGCAGGTTGGGTTGAACGTCGCGAAACCCAACAATGCGCTCCCTGGGTATCGCTCTGCTCAACCCAGGCTACGGCCAGATCATGAGCAGCGCATTGCCTTACTGGCGTTTGTCCGGCTTCTACTTCTTTTACTTTGCGCTGCTGGGCGCGACGGCGCCGTTCCTCGCGCTGTATTTCGATCACCTGGGCTTTTCTGCCGCGCGGATCGGCGAGTTGATCGCCATCCCCATGCTAATGCGTTGTATTGCGCCGAATATATGGGGCTGGCTGGGCGATTACAGCGGTCGGCGGCTGGCCATCGTGCGCTTCGGCGCGCTGTGCACCCTGCTGTGTTTTGCCGGTATCTTTGTCAGCCAGAGCTACGCCTGGTTGGCGCTGATCATGGCGCTGCATGCGTTCTTCTGGCACGCGGTGCTGCCGCAGTTTGAAGTCATCACATTTGCCCACCTCAAAGAGCAGGCCACGCGCTATAGCAAGATTCGCTTGTGGGGCAGTATCGGCTTTATCGTCGCGGTGGTGGGGCTGGGCAAGCTGTTCGAGGTGCTTAGCCTGGACGCCTATCCCTGGGCGCTGACTCTGATCATGGGTGGCATCGTCCTGAGCAGCTGGTGGGTGCCCAATGCGCAGCCACTTATGCGCCCCAATACCCAAGAGCAGGGTGGTTTTATTCAGCAGCTGCGGCGGCCGGGAATTCTAGCCTTCTACCTCAGCGTCGGCCTGATGCAGCTGAGCAATGGCCCGTACTACACCTTTCTTAGTTTGCACCTGGAGGCTTTGGGCTATACCCGCGGAATGATTGGCCAGCTCTGGGCGCTGGGTGTGCTGGCCGAGATCGTATTGTTTATGGTCATGGCTCGGTTGCTGGCGCGCTATTCCCTGCGTACCGTGCTGCTGGCGAGTTTTTTGATTACCGCCGTGCGCTGGTTGTTGCTGGGTAATCTGGCCGGGCATCTGCCGGTATTGCTATTTGCCCAGCTGATGCACGCCGCAACCTTTGGCAGCTTCCATGCGGCGGCTATGCATTTTGTTCAACGCAGCTTTGCCGACCGCCAGCAGGGCCAGGGCCAGGCGCTGTATGCCGCCTTAGCCGGAGTCGGCGGTGCCCTTGGTGCGCTGTACTCCGGTTACAGTTGGCACAGCCTGGGTGCGGCCTGGACCTTTGCCATCGCCAGCCTGATTGCCTTGGCGGCGGCGGTGATTACCGCGCGCTATATGCGCGATGAACGGCCTTAGCCCTTATTGTCTGAATTGAAGACCCGAATTGAAACTGACTGTACGAGAGCCTTGAGCATGAGCAGCCTGACCGTCTACCACCAGTCCTCGCCCGAGCATCCGAACAAGTTGCTGACCCATGCCGAAGACATTGCCAGCACCCTGGCCGTAATCGGCGTGCAGTTTGCGCAGATACCGGTGCAGCAACCGGTCACCGCCGGTACCGCCCGTGATGAAGTGCTGGCGGCCAGCCGGGTGCAGGTTGATCAGCTGATGAGCGCGCATGGCTACGCCAGCGCTGAAGTGTTGAGCCTGTGTGATGAGCGCGGCGAAGGCAGCGAACTGGCCCGCGGGCTGCGTCAGGAGCAGGTGTGCCAGCCGGCGCACCTGCATTACTACCTGGCTGGCCGTGGCTTGCTGGCGCTGCACAGTGGTGAGTACGTCTACAGCCTGTTGTGCGAGAAGAACGACCTGGTGGCGTTGCCGGCCGGCGTCGCACATTGGTTCGACGCGGGTGAACACCCACGTTTTGCCATGCTGCGTCTGTTTGATCAGGCACAAGTCCCGGTTTTCACGCCTGTAGAGGGAGATTTCGCCACTAAGTTTGCGGGCCTGGATGAGTGCTGATTAATCAATCCACTGAACTCTTCTAACCAGTGTCTATCCTAGTTAAGCGACCTCTTCGCATAGGAGCGACATCGTATGGGTTCAATGTTTAACGGCATACTGGGTCTGGTTATTCTGGCGCTGGATATCTGGGCGATTCTCAGCGTGATCAAAAGCAACGCCGAAACGGGCATCAAGGTGTTGTGGATATTGCTGATCGTCTTGCTGCCGGTGATCGGCCTGATCATCTGGGCGCTGATGGGCCCGCGTGGCACAGTCAAACTCTAGAAAAGTGGCGGGCCGGCGCGTGGTTATTGGCGCTGTGCTTGTTCGGCGGCGCTGTCCTGGCAAGCGATGAACAGGCTTGGACAGCGCAGCGCGAAGGTCGCGCCGTGCTGTTGCTGCGCCACGCCACTGCACCCGGCACGGGTGATCCAGCTAATTTCCAACTTAATGACTGCCGTACGCAGCGCAACCTCAATCAAAGAGTTAAATACTCAGCAACCGCTGTTCCGGCAGCTGCGCCCCTTCCAGTTTGAGCAGCAGCGCTTTGCGCGGTAGACCGCCGGCATAACCTGTGAGGCTGCCGTCACGGCCGATCACTCGATGGCAGGGAATGATGATGGCAATCGGGTTGGCACCATTGGCTGCGCCGACGGCGCGTACTGCCTTGGGGCGCGCGATCTCTGCGGCTAGGGCGCTGTAGCAGCTGGTGCGGCCAAACGGGATGCTTTGCAGCGCCTGCCATACGGCCTGCTGAAACGTCGTGCCTTGCGGCGCCAGGCGCACTTCGAAGCGCTGCCGACGCCCGGCGAAATACTCATCCAGTTGCCTGCACACCTTATCCAGCTCATCTGTCGCGCTGCGCCAGTGTTCGCCGATATGCCAGGGCTTGTCATCGATATCCATGAGCAGCTTTTGCAGGCCGGTTTCGTCAGCGGCCAGCAGCAGGCGACCGATCCGGCTGTCGTGGTAACGGTAGAACATCGGCTCAGCCCTCTGAATAGTTGTGCCACAGGTGCGCGGCGGCATAGGCGCGCCACGGTCGCCAGGATTCGGCGCGGGCCTTGAGCTGTTTGGCGTCGATGCCAGCCACGCCCCATACCGGTGCCTTGAGCAGGCCCAGGTCACTGGCGGGAAAGGCATCGACCTCGCCAAAGGCGCGCAGCGCAATATATTCCGCGGTCCACGGGCCAATGCCAGGCAGGGCGCACAACCGCTCGACAAAGGCCGTGTAGCCGTCCTGCAGGTCCAGGCGCAGGTCGCCGTTGGCCACCAGCGCGGCGAAGTGTTGCAGGGTTTGCACGCGCTTGCCGGGCATGCCGATGCCATCCAGATTGGCGTTGGCGATTGCCTGAGGATTGGGAAACAGCCGTTGAATCTCAGGTGCGTCAGCAAACTGCAGCGCTTCACCCAGACGGCTAACTAGGCGGCCGGTAATGGTCACTGCTGCTTTGACCGTGACCTGCTGGCCAACGATGGCGCGTACGGCTTGCTCGAAGGGTTCAAAGGCAGTCGGTAAGCGCAGCCCAGGGTTGCGTGCTACCAGCGGCCCGAGCTGCGCATCGCTGGCAAAATGCGCGCTGATCTGCTGCGGTTGGCAGTCCAAATCAAACATCTTGCGCACCCGTGCGATGAGGGTTGCCAGGCAAGGCTGCAGCGATTGGCTGTAGTGCAGCTGCAGTGCGGGTTGATCAGCCAGCGTCTGCACGCGGAACCAGCCGCGCTGGCCATCGAGGTGCGCGCTACGTGCGTAACTGTGTGGCTGCAGGCATTCCACTCCAGCCAGGGCACGCAAGGCAAAGTGTGCATGGAACTGTTGCCACTGCCAGGGCGGCTGATAGCTCAGTAGCAGGGTGTCGGGTGATTGGCTCATGGCCGAACAATACCCGCAGCTCGGCCGACTGTCAGTGCAGAACTGACTTTCAAAACGTGTGAGTACTATTTGACCCCGCATCCGGATTAGGGTTTTCCTTTCCGCTTGGAGCAGGGTTATTTTAGGGTTTCTAACTAAAGGTGTTGTATATGAAAGTTTTAAATTTCCCGACTAAGCGCGTAGCTGTTGGGGCTTTGATTCGGGATCAGGCTAGCCGGTTACTGTTGGTGAAGCCCGTTTACCGTGAGGGCTGGCTTCTGCCCGGAGGTGTGGTTGACAGTGACGAGTCGCCGCGCTCTGGTTTGTGTCGTGAACTGAGGGAAGAATTGGGGCTCATATTGGAGCCCCAAGAGTTGTTGTGTGTGGATTATGTTTCTGCGCATGACAATTTTGCAGATGGTTTGCATCTGCTCTTTAATGGGGGGGTTCTGTCTGACGATCTAATCAGGGAGTTAACTGTTTGTGACTCTGAATTACATACACTGCAATGGCTGGTCGTCGAAGAAGCGATGAATATTTTGATACCTAGTCTAGCGCGTCGATTGCGTTGTCTTTTGATGAACGCAACTGATCAGGTTCTGTATATGGAAAATGGTGAGTATGTGAACCTCTCTCATAGCTAGGCAACTCTCTCCTACAGATCCGATATTTTCACTTTAATGCTGCCCGGCCACGCGCTGATGCAGCTGATGGGAAAGCTGCTCCAACTGCTGCCCCAGTTGCACCAGTGATTCCTGGGCATCCAATAATTCGGCGCTGGCTTCGCGTTGACGCAGACTGGTCTGATGCTGTGCGCCGCTGTTGTCACGCACGTGCATCAATTGCTTGTGGGCGCTGGTCAGCGCTTGGCTGTGCTGCAGGATCTATTGCGAGAGGTTGTCGGTCAGCCCGGAGTTGCTGCTCAAGGCCTGCCGACATCGCTGACCTAGGCCGCACCGGTGTCGATGATTTGCTGCGATTGGCTGAGCACGCTCTGCACCGTGTCGGCCGTTGAGTTGCTGCGCTGCGACAGGCTGCGCACCTCGTCGGCCACCACTGCAAAGCCACGACCATGCTCGCCGGCGCGGGCCGCTTCAATAGCCGCATTTAACGCAAGAAGATTGGTCTGTTGTGCGATGGCGCTGATCATCTGCATGGATTTGGCGATGCGCTGGTTGCTCTGCTGGCCTGGGCGTCTTCCATGCGCTGTGCACAGGCATTCACCTGGCTGCTGCTGTGCTGGGTGTCCTGGCTGAGCTGCTGCATATGGCCGGTGCTGGCGGCGAGGCTGTCCAATACGTGATGCAGTGCCAGATCAAGTTGCTGCATGGCATCGGCTTGTTGCTGCACATCGGTGTCGATGCTCTGGCAACGCTGGCGAATGCCGCCAAGAGTCTGTTGCAGCTGACCGGCCATTTGCAGCAGGTCGCTGGCGGTGCTGCGCACTTCATCGACGATGCCACCGAGCGGCGCGTTGACCGAACTCGCGGGATTCGCTGAGGGCCTGTTCGGCATCGGCCAGCGCCTGGTTGCGCAGTTGCGCGCTGTACCACTGTGCCTACCACACGGTCAGCGCCGGCAGGATGTAGCCCGAGTAGGTGTTGACGGCGGCATCCCGGGGGGGCTCAGTTCGAATACTGGCAGGCTGGCACCGCTGCGTTCCAGGCGGATCAACCCGAACACGAACAGCACTTGCACCAGGCTCCAGACAATGGCGCTGCGGGCTCCGGCCAGCAGGTAGGCGAAAACGATGATCACCACCGGCCAATAGATGTGTGCCGAGTGCAGGCCGCCCAACTGGTAGGTCAGCAACATCGAGTAGCTGGCCATACAGGCCAACGCCATATTCGCTGCCACGGCTAGCGGCAACACAGCGCTGCGCAGCACCATCAGCATCAACGGCATGCCCAGTACCAGCAGCAACGAGCCATACATCAGCTCATCGTTGCCCATGCGGCCCACTTGATGCAGCGTAAAGGCCGATAACCACGCTGCACAAGGCGCTGAAGGCAAGGGTGCGGGCTAACAGAATGCTGGCCTGGTCGGTCAAATCATGTGGCAGGAACTGCCCGAGAAAACCCTGTCGCATGCAAGCTCCAATCAGTAGGTTGTGCTCAGCAGTATCGGCGCAAATGGTCGCGTGCTTGAGGGTGGAAAGTGCCAATGTGACGGACGAAATGGCAAAAGGTCAGCCTGGGCGATAAGGCGTCAGCTGCGCCGTTCAGCTCAGCGTCTGGCGATACTGCCCAGGCGTCAGGCCTTTCCAGCGCTTGAAAGCATGGAGGAAGTTTGACACTTCGCTGTAGCCCAAACGTTCGGCAATCTCTTCCAGGCTCAGACTGATGATGGCCAGCAGTTCTTCGGCCAGGGCTTGGCGCACTTCTTCCTGTAACTGGCGAAAGCTGTTGCCCTGATCTTTCAGGTGACGACGCAAGGTGCGGCTGCTGAGGTTCAGCTCATGGGCGATCAACTCCATATCCGGCAGCCGCCCCGGTGTACTCAGTAAGCGGTCACGAATCTGCCCGGCCAGGCCGCTGCGCACTTGGCGCTTGGCCAGTAAGGCCTGGCATTGCAGCTCGCAGAGCTGGGTGCTGTGAGGGTTGGCGCGGGGCAGGGGTAAATCCAACAGGTGACGTAGGAAGCTGATGCGATTGCGCGCACAAGCGAACTCCGGCAGCAGACCAAACTGTTCGATAAATGGCGCCGGATTGTGTGGCGTTGACATGCTCAACTGCACGTGGCTCAGGGGTATTCGAGCGCCGGTCAACTCGCGCTGAATCACCATGACCGCGACCGCATCGCGCAGCAGTAAGAAATCACGCAGCGGGTCCGGCAAGTGGCTGCCGTCAAGCTCCAGGTGGGCGTGGCTGGCATCTTCGCTCAGGGTGATGCGGTTGAAGGCGAAGGTCAGGTCCAGGTAGCGCAGACCGAGTTCGGCGGCTTGGCGGAACGTCTGACTGCTGAGCAAGGCATAGCCCCAGATGCCATAGGTGGTCAGCTGATAACGCAGGCCGGCTTGCAGGCCCAGGTCGTATTGCGCGGGAAGGGCGTCGATCAGATTGCGGATCAGCTGCAGCTCTTGCGCCCCTTCGATTTCACTGTGCAGCTCGGCCAGCTGCAGGGGGCTGAGGCCGGTGTTGTGCAGGCAGCGTTCGACGCTCAGGCCGTGATCGAGGCCTAGTTGCGTCAGCAGTTGAGCGCTGATGATGCTGCGCCTGGATAGGTGAACGGCATTGGCGGGCATGCATCTGTCCGAAAGTCACAATCAATTGGCCGACTATGCCATAACCCGCCAGGCAGCTGACAAGTAGCATCTTGTCATTCGCATTGTTTGCGGTTGGGGATACAACAATGAATAACAACTCCGAGAATCAGGCACCGTTGCGCGTGCTGATTATTGGCAGCGGTTTTGGTGGCTTGGGTATGGCCATTCAGTTGCAGAAAGCCGGTATCGAAGATTTTCTGATCCTAGAGAAGGCTGCAGAAGTAGGCGGCACCTGGCGTGATAACAGCTACCCCGGCGCGGCCTGCGATGTGCCCTCGCACCTGTATTCATTTTCCTTTGAGCTGAAAAGCGACTGGAGCCGTAAATTCGCGCCCCAGGCGGAAATTCACGGCTACATGCTGCACTGCGTGAACAAGTACCAGCTGCGCTCGCGTATTCGCTGCAATGCCGAAGTGGCTTCGGCAGCGTTTGATGCCGAAGCCGCGCTGTGGCGGGTAACCCTAAGCAATGGTGAAGAGCTCTGCGCCGAAGTGCTGATCAGCGCCTGTGGACAGCTCAATCAGCCGACCTTTCCCGCGCTGCCCGGTATAGAACGTTTTCAGGGCGAGGCTTTCCACTCGGCGCGTTGGCGGCATGATCTGGACCTGTCCGGCAAGCGCGTGGGGGTGATCGGTACGGGTGCTTCGGCGATTCAGTTTGTTCCGCAGATCCAGCCCAAGGTTGCCGACCTCAAGCTGTTCCAGCGCTCGCCGGCCTATGTATTAGCCAAACCAGACCGCGTGTACAAACCTTGGGAACTCGCCGTGATGCGCCGGCTGCCGTGGCTGCAGCGCATTGATCGTGGCCTCAAATACATCCAGTACGAGGTACGCGGTCTGGCGTTTATCAGTGTCCCGCGGCTGATGAAGCTGTTTCGCTTCAGTTTCGAGCGTCAGCTAAATCAGCACATCAGTAACCCGCATTTACGCACTCAGCTGCAGCCGGATTACCCCATGGGCTGCAAGCGTATCCTGATCAGCAATGACTACTATCCAGCGTTAGCGCAACCCAATGTGTCGGTGATCAGCGAGGCGATCAGCGCCGTCACTGAAACCGCCATCGTCACCGCCGATGGCCGCGAGCACCCCTGCGATGTGCTGATCTATGGCACCGGCTTTGCGGCCACGGATTTCCTCGCGCCGATGCACATTACCGGGCTGGGCGGGCTGTCGCTCAACCAGGCTTGGCGTGACGGTGCCGAAGCCTATAAAGGCATCAGCGTCAGCGGCTTTCCCAACCTGTTTATTCTCTACGGACCCAATACCAACCTGGGCCACAACTCGATTATCTACATGCTTGAGAGTCAGTTTCGCTATGTGTTGAGTTGCCTTGATGTGCTGCGCCAGGGAGTGCGTTATCTGGATGTGAAGGCCACGGCACAGCAGCGCTTTAATCAGCAGATCCAGGCCAGCTCACATCGAACGATATGGGAACAAGGGTGTTCAAGCTGGTACAAAACCGCCTCTGGCAAAAGCACCAACAACTGGCCGGGCTATACCTTTACCTACCGCCAGCAGACCCGCGCACCGGAGTTAAATGACTATGAATGCACCCGTTGAATTCACTGCCCCAGCGGCCGATCAGGCGTTCCTGCGCAGCGTTTTGCGTACCAGTCTGCGCCTGTTTTTTCGTGGTTTGGTGCGCCCACCTATGCCGGTTGCCGGGCAGCGCGCGGTGTTGCGCCTGCTAACCGCCGCCAGCCCGACTCCGCGCGGGGTCACCCGCAGCGCTGGCACGCTGGGCGGGCGACCTTGCGAATGGCACAAGCCGCAGGGGGCTCGTGGCACTGTGCTGTTGTACCTGCATGGCGGGGCATTTCTGATTGGTGGAGCGAATACCCATCGAGCGATTTGCGCCAATTTGGCTAAGCGTGGGCAGATGGACGTGTGCGCACTGGACTACCGCCTGGCGCCGGAGCATCAATACCCGGCGGCACGCGAAGATGCCCTGGCGGCGTTTCAGGCTCTGCTTGAACAAGGCTACAGACCTGAGCAGATTGTGCTGGGCGGTGATTCAGCCGGTGGCAACCTGAGCCTGATTACCAGCTTGCGTTTGCGCGATTTGAGTTTGCCGCAGCCCGCGGCGTTGGTGTGTTTTTCCCCGGTAACTGATTTCACCGGTACGCAGCTTCACGAGCCACCGGCGGGTGATCCGCTGATCCATCCTAAGTGGGTGGAACTGGCGTTGAAGCTGTATTGCCCAACCGACGTGGCGCATGACGACCCCGGGTTATCGCCACAGTTTGCCGACCTCCAAGGGCTGGCTCCGCTGCTGATCCAGGTGGGTGAAGACGAGGTTCTGCGTAATGACAGCCTGCGCTTTGCCGACAAAGCCAAAGCCGCCGGTGTGGATGTGCGCCTGCAGCGTTATCCAGGCCTGTGGCACGTGTTCCAGGCCCACGCGGGCATGCTTAAGGCCGCCGATTTTGCTCTGGCCGAAGTGGTGAGCTTTCTGCGTGAGCGGGGCTGCTGAGTGCGCAATATTTTGATTACCGGTGCGGCCTCGGGGATCGGCGCGGCCACCGCACGGCTGTTTCATCAGCACGGTTGGCAGGTCGGTTTGCTCGATATCAATCATCAGGCGCTGGCCAAGCTGGCAGGCGAGCTGGGTAACGTCTGGCATGCCGAGCTGGATGTAACTGATCCGGCAGCGGTCAAGGTTGCCTTGGCGGATTTTTGCGCCTTGCATGGTGGGCAGTTACGTTTGCTGTTTAACAGTGCCGGTATTTTGCACTGTGGCCATTTCGAGGACATTGAGCTGGCCGAGCATGCGCGAATTTTGCAAATCAACGTGCAGGGGTTGTTAAACATGACCCATGCGGCGTTCCCGTATCTGAACGCCACACCGCAAGCGCAGGTGATCAACATGGGCTCGGCCTCCGGGCTGTATGGCGTGCCGCATCTGGCCAGTTACTCGGCCTCCAAGTTCGCCGTACGCGGGCTGACCGAAGCGCTGGACTTGGAATGGGCCAAGCACGGCATCCGCGTCGGTGATCTGATGCCGCCCTTTGTCAGCACGCCGATGCTTAACAATCAACGCTTTCAGGCCCCTGTACTGCGCCGTTTAGGGGTTAACTTGGATGCGCACGCCGTGGCCCAGGCTGCCTGGATGCAAGCGCAAAGTCGTGCGGTACACCGGCCAATCAGTCTGCAATTCAAACTGATGTACTGGTCCGGCCAGTTGACACCAGCCTGGCTGACCCGGCGCATCATGGCCTGGTTAGGTCGCGATTGAGGCGGACGATATTTTTAGCTGGGCAAAGGCTACGCGATAGGACTAGTCTGCAATTAACGCGTCTGACGTGTTCGCTCTGAACACGCCTGCGTTGGCCAGACCCTGGTTTCAGGTCTGGCTTATGACATATCAAGCAGCTTGATCGCTTGATTCTCGGGTGGCACTGCACTGGGTGCCGCAACACCGCTGAAGCTCTAGCGGTAGCAATGGGAAAGCGTTTACCAGGTCGTTGCACTGCAGTATCGACACCTTGTTGGTTCTTTAGCGTCCTGTGAATTTGTCCATCGCCTGAGGAGGTCACTTCATGAGCACAGCCTTGCACGATGATGTCAGCAATGGGGTTTTACGGCGGATGAAAGAGGGTGGCTTCGACTTTGCCAGCTTTCATCCCATCGAGTTCTATGCCCTTTTTCCGGATGAGGAGCGGGCCCGCTTGGCCACCCGCAAGTTCCGTGGAGAGTCTTTCCACGCCCTGGTGACCGAACGTGATGACGGCGTTTGGCACCTGCAAGTCAGTAAAGTAATGTTCGCGACGTATCACGGTATTGATGACTTCGAGCATGACCTGGAGTCAGTTGTGGCGCCGCTTGGCGGCAAGCTGGATGGGTGGGGCGTTACCCAGGAAGTGAGAAACCTGCAGCCCTGATGGTCTCAAATACCGGCCAGCCTCAAGCTGGCCGGTTTCGTATCAGCCCCACGTATGTATCTCCCTCACCAATCGCCTCTCGACCCCAGCCTGCGCTTTGCATCAGACTCGGCGCATGACCGACATTCTGATTTTTACCCATATTGATTACTGTCCACCGGCCCATTTGGGCAAGGTGCTGGCGCAGGCTGGCCACGCATTTACCGTGCTGCGCGCCGATTTGGGCGAGCTGGAGGGCATCGATCTTGATCGCCCCAAGGCCGTGGCCATCATGGGTGGGCCGATGAGCGTGAATGACCCGTTGCCCTGGCTGCAAACCGAAGTGGCCGCGCTGCAACACTTGATCCGCCGCGACATCCCGCTGATCGGCCACTGCCTGGGCGGCCAGTTACTGGCCAAGGCTCTGGGTGCGGACATTACTCGCATGCCTTACACCGAAAGCGGCTGGCAGCCGTTGAGTCGTCTCGATCAGGCTGCGCCCAGCCCTTGGTTGCAGCACCTGCCGGCGCAGTTCGCGATGTTTCAATGGCATGGCGACAGCTTTGCCATTCCGGCTGGCGCGCAGCCCTTGCTCGGCAGCCCCTGGTGCAGCAACCAGGCATTTGCCTGGGGCGATAAGCTGCTGGCCCTGCAAGGCCACCCGGAAATGGACGAAGCCCTAGTGCGTCAATGGCTCGGCGACTGGCATCATCTGCTGGACGATAGCCAGCCCAGCCAGCAGAGCAGGGCGCAGATGCTCGAAGGCTTGCCGGCCAAGGTCGTTGAACTGAACCGCGTTGCCGAGGGGTTCTATCGCCACTGGTTATACTTGGCTGGTCTCTGATACGCAGGCGAGACAGCCAGTACCTTGGCCAATCGACACTGCGAATTTTCGTTACCTTACTCACACCATGGAAAGGTCTTGAGATGAAGCCCAAGCCGAAACCTAGCATTGTTGTATTTGCCAAAGACATCCGAAAACTGGCGCACTTCTATCAAGAAGTCGTAGAGATGAGCGTCGCCCACGCCGACAAGGGTCACATCGTTTTAGACCAGGAAGGGTTTCAACTGGTTATTCATGGCATCCCCACGAAAATTGCGGCGCAAATCCAGATAACTGAACCCCCACAGATTCGTGAAAATACCCCCATCAAGCCTTGTTTGCCGGTGGCGAGCATCGATTCTGCACGCCTGCGGGCGGCAGAGCTTGGAGGGAGCGTCGGGGCTAAAAGCCAGGAATGGGAAGCCCGTGGTTTCAGAGCCTGCGACGGATACGACCCGGAAGGTAATGTGTTTCAGGTGCGAGAAGGCGCCTGACCAGCACATGGCCGCAGTGCTCCATACGGTGGGGCTTTTGTGGCATTGCGGGCGCTTATGCAGGGTAGCCAGACCCGCGCCGTTGCCAAGCTGCTGAGGTTGGCTGGTGTGGGTTTCTGCGTTTTTCTGAGTGCCCAAGCCATTCAGGCGTGCGCGCCTTAAAACGGCGCGCGCCGTGACCTGTCGTTCAGCAAGGCGCCCAGGCTTGGTGCGTGTTGCCTGGGTCTAATATCTAACTCATTGAAATATAAGCGTTGTCGTCGATGGCGCGGGCTTTGCAAAGCTGTCTCCATGTCCGGGTGACAAGGAGTACGGCATGGCCCGCACCTTTTACGACGAAATGTACGAAGCGAGTGGCGCTGTCCGCCCGCACTATCAAGCCTTTGCCCGTTGGTTAGCGGATACGCCGGAGGAACTGCTGGCGCAGCGCCGCCGCGAGGCTGACCTGTTGTTCCACCGCGCCGGTATCACCTTCACCCTGTATGGCGATGACCAGGGCACTGAGCGGCTGATTCCCTTCGACATCATCCCGCGCAGCATTCCTGCCAGTGAATGGCGCATCGTCGAGCGTGGTTGCACTCAGCGCGTGCAGGCGCTGAACATGTTCCTCGCCGACCTCTATCACGACCAACGCATCATCAAGGCCGGCATCGTGCCTGCCGAGCAGGTGCTGGCCAACGAGGGCTACCAGATCGCCATGCAGGGCCTCAACCTGCATCGCGACCTCTACGCCCATATCGCCGGCATTGATCTGGTGCGCGATGGCGACGGCAGCTACTACGTGCTGGAAGACAACCTGCGCACACCCAGCGGCGTCAGCTACATGCTCGAAGACCGCAAGATGATGATGCGTCTGTTCCCCGAACTGTTCGCCGCCCAGCGTGTGGCGCCGATCGATCATTACCCGAACCTGCTGCTCGACACCCTTAAAGCCTCCAGCCCGCTGGATAATCCCAACGTCGTGGTGCTGACCCCGGGGCGCTTCAACAGCGCTTATTTCGAGCATGCCTTCCTCTCCCGTGAAATGGGCGTGGAGTTGGTTGAGGGTGCCGACCTGTTCGTGCGCGACGACAAGCTGTTTATGCGCACCACCTCGGGCGCCAAGCAGGTGGATGTGATTTACCGTCGCCTCGACGATGCCTTCCTCGACCCATTGGCCTTCAATCCGGACTCCATGCTTGGCGTGCCCGGTCTGCTGGCCTGCTACCGCAGCGGCAATGTGGTGTTGGCCAATGCCATCGGCACTGGGGTGGCGGACGACAAATCCATCTACCCCTATGTCGATGACATGATTCGCTTCTACCTGAGCGAAGAGCCGATTCTGAAAAATGTGCCGACCTACCAGTGCCGCAAACCGGCTGAGCTGTCGCATGTTTTGGCCAACCTGGAACAGCTGGTGGTCAAGGAAACCCAAGGCTCCGGCGGCTACGGCATGCTGGTCGGCCCTGCTGCGAGCAAGGCTGAAATCGCAGACTTCCGCGCCCGGCTAATTGCCCGCCCCGAAGCCTATATCGCCCAACCGACCCTGTGCCTGTCGACGTGCCCGACCTTTGTCGAGCGCGGTATCGCGCCGCGGCATATCGATCTGCGGCCGTTCGTTCTGTCCGGCAAAGAAACCCGCATCGTCCCCGGCGGCCTGACGCGCGTTGCGCTTCGCGATGGCTCGTTGGTGGTCAACTCGTCCCAGGGTGGCGGCACCAAAGACACCTGGGTGGTGGAGGATTCATCATGTTGAGTCGTACTGCCTCTGATCTGTACTGGATGTCGCGCTATCTGGAGCGCGCGGAAAACCTCGCCCGCATGCTTGAGGTCAGTTACTCGCTGTCGCTGATGCCGCAGGACGGCCGTGGCGATGGCCTGGAAGAACTGGCACTGCCGCTGCTGATTACCGGCACCCTGGATGACTACCTAGAGCGCCACGGCCCGATGCACGCCGAGCGCATGCTGAACTTCTTTGCGTTGGATGCGAGCAACCCAGGCAGCATCTATTGCTGCCTGCAGGCCGCGCGCAGCAACGCACATGCGGTGCGCGGGCGCATTACCGCCGACATGTGGGAAAACATCAACGCCACCTGGCTGGAGATTCGCGGCATCGCCGAGCAAGGCATCGGTCGTTACGGCATCAGCCGCTTCTGCGAGTGGGTCAAGGAGCGCTCGCACCTGTTCCGTGGCGCCACCTTCGGCACCATCATGCGCGGCGACCCGTACCGCTTTATCCGCCTGGGCACCTTTATCGAGCGCGCCGACAACACTCTGCGTCTGCTCGATGCGCGCTATGAAATGCTCGGCGAAGACATCGACGAAATCGACGGTCGCCCGGCCCGCAGCTACTACCAGTGGACCGCGCTGCTGCGTGCGTTGTCCTCGTTCGAGGCGTTTGCCGAGATTTACCGTGGCTCGCCTGGTACGCGCAAAGTTTCTGAGCTGCTGCTGCTACGCGCCGATGTGCCGCGCTCGCTGCGCGCCTGCATGGACGAACTCAACCTGATGCTCGCCAGCCTGCCCGGCGACAACGGCCGCCCGGCCCAACGCCTGGCCGCCGAACTGGAAGCGCGGCTGCGCTACACCAGCATCGAAGAAGTACTCGACGAGGGCCTGCACGCCTGGCTCACCGATTTCATCCTGCTGGTTCGCCAGTTAGGCCAAGCCATCCAAAGCTCCTACCTGGAGGTCGCATGAGACTGTCCATCAGCCACGACACCACCTATCGCTATGAAGATCAGGTGCGTAACAGCATTCAGTACCTGCGCATGACCCCGCACGACAGCGAACGTCAGCAGGTACTCAGTTGGCAGCTGACCTTGCCGCGTCCGGTGCGCGCGCAGCTCGATCCCTACGGCAATATCCTGCATGTGTTGACCCTGGATGAGCCGCACGAATCCATCGTCATCGGCGCCCGTGGCCAGGTGGAGATCGACGAAGCGCGCGAGGCCGAACACGAAAGCCAGTCGGCGCTGCCGTTTCTGCGCTTTACCCGCCTGACCGAGGCTGATGAAGCCCTGCGCGAGTTCGCCAAGCTGCAAAGCCATAGCCGGCCGGATCGCAGCGGCTTGATCGACTTGATGCATGCACTCAATGCGCATATCAGCTACCAGCCGGGCACCACCGCCGTAGAAACCAGCGCGGCTGAAGCCTTCGCCGGCGGTAAAGGTGTCTGCCAGGATCACGCTCACGCCTTTCTGGCTTGTGCGCGCAGCCTGGGCATCCCGTCGCGTTATGTCTCGGGTTATCTGTTTACCGATAGCGAAGACCACCTGGCCAGCCACGCCTGGGCCGAAGCCTGGCTGGACGACGCCTGGTACAGCTTTGATGTGACCAACTGTTTGGCCAAACCGGAGCGGCATTTGAAGTTGGCCGTGGGCCTGGACTATCTGGATGCCTGCCCGGTAAGAGGTATGCGCCGGGGTGGTGGGGTTGAGCAGATGCATGCTCAGGTTGAGGTTGCACCGTTGGTGCGGGTGCAACAGCAGTAGGGGCGCTGCGCTGGCTTTGTACGGTGGGTTAGTCCGTAGGAGAGGCTTTAGCCGCGAGCTTTTGATGCTTTCTGTTCAGGTTCTGCGACAAGTTCATTAGCGTGGTGATTTCTGATTTTGGTTTCGCCCCTTACGGGCGAGTCACTTTGATTCGCTTCGCTCACCCCTTCGGGGCCGTGCTAAAGCACGTTCAGCCTTCGGCTGTGTCAGTCGCCGAAAAGTAACCAAAAGGTCTAGCCCCGACATCCGGCCCTGCCTGCGGCAGGGTTCGTTCACGCCATCGTTGCTCCTGGGGCCCGCCGCGAAGGGCCATCCATGGCCCATCGCGGCTCTCGCATCCATGTCGCTCAACCCCTTGACTCGCTTTGCTCGCCCTGCGGGCCAGCCTGCGGCTGTTACTCCGCTGCGCTTCGTTTCACAACGATTCTGTTCACCCTCCTGAAGGGGCGTTTGGCGTCGTCTGCACGTTTTGTGGGAATTAACTACAAGCCAAAGCCAAGGGCTTTAGGCATTTTGGTTTCTAAACACACATTTCAGATGCGCGTGCAAAATCCCGTCAGGAGGCTGAGCGTAGGTGTTGCGTAGGGGGACGAGCCGCATGGATGCGGCGAGAGGCTTAAAGGGCCAGGGACGGCCCTTGTAAGCCGGCCCCGGAGCAACACCGGAGCGAGGGGAACGAAGCGAAGCGCAGTAACAGTCGCAGGCTGGCCCGAAGGGTGAACGAAGCGAATCAGTGGAGCGTAGCGAAACCCGGATGCAGAGGCGCATTCTCTTTGGTTACTTTCTCTTGTGCGAAGCAAGAGAAAGTGACTCGCCGTAAAGGCGAAAAGCGTCGGTCTAGTCGACCAAGATCTTTTGTAAAACGGTGCTAGGGAGTAAGTAAAGTGTTCACTACTCTTCGTAAAGCCCTCAAGGCTGCATCTTCCGCCCCGTCATATGCCCCAAATACTCAACCAACTCCCCCAGTTCCTTGTCACTCAATACCTCAACCGCAAACCCCGGCATCTTGCCCTGCGGCCAGCGCCGCAAGCTCTGTGGGTCGCGGATATAGCGGGTGAGAAAGTCGCCACTGAAATACTCGGTTGGGTTGTGCGGAATATTCAGGTCGGGGCCCAATTGCGAGTCGCCGGCACCGTTCAAGCGGTGACAGGCCATGCAGTTCTTCTGGTACTGGGCAAAGCCGGCTTGCACCGCCGGGCTGGCGTCGGCGGCTGGGAGTAGTTGCGGAAAGCGCTGTTCTACGGGAGCTAGTTTGCGGATGGCGGTGAGCTGAAATGGCCACTGTTCCGGGCCGATCTGGCTAGCGGCTGGGTTTTGCCAGACCAGGTAGAACGGCCCGGCGCTGGGTTTGCTTTTGCCTAAAACTGGCCAGGGTTGTGCCGGATCTTCGATGGCCAGCCAGGCTTGGCTGCCGGTTTGGCTCAGTATGGGGGCGGCGGAGAGTTCAGCGGCAAAGCCGTCGCTAGCCACCAGTTGCAGGTGATCACCTGGCTGCACGCCGTCCAGCAGCGCGGCCAACGGCACGGCGCGATAGTGCATGCTGCGTTTGTAACTGACGTCGTCACTGATCTTGACGCGTTGCGCCTGCGGATGGGCGAGCAGTTGGGTGCTGCTCAGACGCTGGCTGCCGTTACCCAGTTCCAGCGTCAGTTCGGCTGCATGCAGGTGGGTGAAGGGCAGTAAGGTCAGCAAGCCTATCCATAGCGCGCGTTGGTTCAATCCTGCGACTCCAGGGCGAGTTTCAGTTCGTCGTAGCCGCCGGCGTTGATCAGATTTTTGTAGCCCATGGCGCGCAGGCTTTCTTCGGCGATGCTAGAGCGGCGGCCGCTGCGGCAGTAAAGAACGATGGGTGTGTCTTTGTCCGGGGCCAAGGCGCTGATCTGACTGGCAATCTGTTCGTGGCCAATACGTTCGGCGTTTGGCAAGGCACCGGCTTCGAATTCTTCCTGCGTACGCACATCTATAAGCAGCGTATCGGTGGATTGTAAGGCGGTGACCGCAGCGTTGAGTTCGGCTTCGCCTGCCATCAGCGGCAGGCTGATGAGGAAACCGAGAGTGGCAATTAAACGGCGCATAACGAACTCCTAGGGTTGATTGAAATCACCCTAGCACAGGCGCTGCTTTGCACGCGTTTGTCGAGGCTGTGCTGCCGCTGCCGGCTCACTCCACGGTGGCGGGCAGGGCAGGAAATCAGGGCTTAGCTGACCAAGCGGGTCAGGTTGGGAAGAATCAGAATGACTGTGGTAGCAAACACGATCATGCCTGCCTGACGCATTTTCACTGGATTGAACATGGCGGTTGGCCTTGTTGTTTTTTGCGGGTGGTCGTCGCTGTCCTGCGCAATGTGCGGATGCGACGCCACGCCTCGTATTGATCATTCAAACCGTCCCGGCAAAACCCGGCGACGACGCCTACAGCAACCGACCTGCACGCTATTTGCCGGTGGCTTGATTCAACTGTAGGAGCGCGCAGCGGCGAGCTATAGACGCCTTGATTACTAAGGTGCGCGGGTTAGTTGCCAGCGGTTATGACGCAGGCCTTGTTATAGGCACGCGGGCCTTGAGCTAGACGCGCTTATTGCCCTTCGCTCAGTGATTGACCGTTTGTCTGAGCTGAGCGGTCAATAGGCCTGAGCATTTCGGTCATTGAGCCTGCCTGTGCGCGGCGTATGGTGACTGCATTCAACAAAAACAGGCGTGGGCTCGACCTGCGCTGCTAGCCACCCTCCATTGGAGGTCTGAGGACGCCATGACCGAAGCATTTATTTTCGACGCGGTGCGCACGCCCCGCGGTAAGGGCAAGAAAGACGGCGCGCTGTACAGCGTCAAGCCCGTCGACCTTGTTGCCGGCCTACTCAAGGCGTTGCAAACGCGCAATAACCTCGATACCAGCCAGGTCGATGACATTGTGCTGGGCTGCGTGACGCCGGTGGGCGATCAAGGTGCAGACATTGCCAAGACGGCCGCCATGGTTGCCGATTGGGATGTCAGCGTGTCGGGCGTGCAGCTCAACCGCTTCTGCGCCTCGGGCCTGGAAGCAGTGAACCTCGGCGCGATGAAGGTGCGTTCCGGTTTTGAAGATTTGGTGGTGGTGGGTGGCGTCGAGTCGATGTCGCGCATTCCCATGGGCTCCGATGGCGGCGCCTGGGTGATGGACCCGGCCACCAATATGCACACTCATTTCACCCCACAGGGTATCGGCGCCGATTTGATCGCCACCCTCGAAGGCTTTAGCCGTACTGACGTCGACAGTTTTGCCCTGCGCTCGCAGCAGAAAGCCGCTCGCGCCAGCAAGGACGCCTCCTTCAGCAAGTCGCTGATTCCGGTAGCCGACCAGAACGGCATCGTATTGCTCGATCACGACGAATTTATCCGTGGAGAATCCACCCTCGAAGGCCTGGGCAAGCTCAAGCCAAGTTTCGAGATGATGGGTCAGATGGGCTTCGACAGCACGGCGCTGCGGGTTTACAGCCACGTCGAACAAATCAATCACGTGCACACGCCGGGTAACAGTTCAGGCATCGTCGATGGCTCGGCCTTAATGTTGATTGGCTCCGAAGCCAAGGGCCGCGAACTGGGCCTCAAGCCACGTGCGCGCATTGTTGCCACCGCTGTGACCAGCACCGACCCGACCATCATGCTCACCGGCCCCGCGCCGGCTACGCGTAAGGCCCTGGCTAAAGCCGGGCTGAATATCGCGGACATCGACCTGTTCGAAGTCAACGAAGCCTTCGCCTCGGTGGTGATGAAGTTTATGAAGGAAATGGGCGTCAGCGAAGACAAGGTCAACGTTAACGGCGGCTCTATCGCCATGGGCCACCCGCTGGGTGCGACCGGTTGCGCCATCCTCGGCACCCTGCTCGACGAGCTGGAGAAGCGCCAGTTGCGCTATGGCCTGGCCACTCTGTGCGTGGGCGGCGGTATGGGTATTGCCACCATCATCGAACGAATCTGAACCGTAGGATGGGTGGAGCGAAGCGATACCCATCGCCCCGTTTGATGGGTATCGCGGGGCTCAACCCATCCTACGTCCCCCACTTTGGGATGAGAGCAAGAATATGACTGACGCCATCCGTTACGAAAAAGGCCAGGACAATATCGTCGTGCTGACCATGGACATGCCCGGCCAGAGCGCCAACACCATGAACGCGGTGTACCGCGAAGCCATGGGCAAGATTGTCGAGCGCCTGGAAGCTGAAAAAGACTCTATTGCTGGGGTGATTGTGACCTCGGCGAAAAAGACCTTCTTCGCCGGCGGCGACCTGGGTGAGCTGATCAAAGTCACCAAGGCTGACGCGCAAACTTTTTACAACATGATCCTCAACATCAAAGGCCAACTGCGCCGCCTGGAAACCTTGGGTAAACCGGTGGTGGCTGCCATCAATGGCGCGGCGCTCGGTGGTGGCTGGGAAATCTGCCTGGCTTGTCATCACCGTATCGCGCTAGACAGCTCCAGCGTGCAGCTGGGCCTGCCGGAAGTGACCCTCGGTCTGCTGCCGGGCGGCGGCGGTGTGGTGCGCATGGTGCGCCTGCTCGGTCTGGAAAAGGCTCTGCCGTACTTGGCTGAAGGCAAGAAGGTTCGCCCGGATGCCGCGCTTAAAGCCGGTTTGATTCATGAGCTGGCATCCGACAAAGATGACTTGCTGGCCAAGGCCCGCGCCTGGATTGCCGCCAACCCGGCGCCGAAGCAGCCGTGGGATGTCACGGGTTATAAGATCCCGGGTGGCACGCCGTCGAGCCCGAATGTGGCGCAGATGCTGGCCATCGCCCCAAGCGTGCTGCGTGACAAAACTAAAGGCTGCTTCCCGGCGCCGGAGAAGATCATGTGCGCCGCCGTTGAGGGTGCCCAGGTTGACTTCGATACCGCACAAATCATCGAAGCGCGCTACTTCACCGAGCTGACCACCGGCCAGGTGGCGAAGAACATGATTGGTACCTTCTGGTTCCAGCTCAACGAGATCAACGCCGGAGGCTCACGCCCGCAAGGCTTCGAACCCTACGTGACCAAAAAGGTTGGCGTACTCGGGGCCGGCATGATGGGTGCCGGTATTGCCTACGTGTCGGCGGTTGCTGGGATCGATGTCGTGCTCAAAGACATCTCCATTGACGCGGCCGAGAAGGGTAAAGACTACTCGGCCAAGCTGTTGGCGAAGAAGGTGAGCCGTGGCCAGATGAGTGCCGAAAAACGCGATGGCATCCTGGCGCGGATCAAGCCCAGTGCTCGCGAATCTGACTTCGAAGGCTGTGACCTGATCATTGAGGCGGTATTTGAAGACCGCGACCTCAAGGCCAAGGTTACTGCCGCTGCCGAGCGTGCGGCGCTGTCTGATGCGGTGATCGCGTCCAATACCTCAACTTTGCCGATCACGGGCTTGGCTGCAGCTGTACAGAACCAAGATAAATTTATCGGCCTGCATTTCTTCAGTCCGGTGGACAAGATGCCGCTGGTGGAAATCATCAAGGGCGAACAGACCAGCGATGAAACCCTGGCGCGCGGCTTCGACTACGTCATGCAGATCAAGAAAACCCCGATCGTGGTCAACGACAGTCGCGGCTTCTTCACCTCGCGGGTATTCGGCACCTTCACCAATGAAGGCTTGGCCATGCTTGGCGAAGGCGTATCGGCGGCGATGATCGAGACCGAAGCGCGCAAGGCCGGCATGCCGGTTGGCCCGTTGGCGATCAGCGACGAAGTGTCGATGAGCCTGATGAATCATATTCGCCAGCAAACCATTAAGGATCTGGCGGACGAAGGTAAGCAGATCCCTGAGCATCCGGCTTACGCCGTCATCGACATGATGCTTAACGAGTACAAGCGTCCCGGTAAGGCGGCCGGCGCTGGCTTCTATGATTATCCGGAGGGTGGTAAGAAGCACTTGTGGCCAGAGCTGAAGACGCGCTTCGAGAAGTGCGACGCGCAAATTTCGCAGCTCGACGTGCGCGATCGCATCCTGTTTATCCAGGCCATCGAGACCGTGCGCTGTGTGGAAGAGGGCGTGTTGACATCGGTTGCTGACGCCAATATCGGCTCGATCTTCGGCATAGGCTTTGCTGCCTGGACCGGTGGTGCGTTGCAGTTCATCAACCAGTACGGTGTGCAAGACTTTGTCGCCCGCGCCCAGTACCTGGCCGAGCAGTACGGCGAGCGCTTCCTGCCGCCGGCGTTGTTGCTGGACAAGGCCGCGAAAAATCAGAGCTTCTAACGCCGTCGCGTTAAAGTGGATGCACTGAAAACCGGCTCCCTGTGAGCCGGTTTTTTATGGCCTACCATCCATGGCGGCCACGCAACGCGAGCCATGGTGCCGAGCATTGTTTATTGAGTGGGGCCGCTAGACTGCTGCAACGGCCGCGCGGGTGTGGCGCAAAAGGGGTGTTATGAACGTTGGAATCAATACTGCGCTGGCAATCAGCCTGGGGTTACTGGCCGTACCGGTATGGGCGGATGATTGCGCCAATGCCATGGATCAGTTCACCCTCAACCAGTGCGCGGCGGCGGAGTACGCGACTCAGGACAAACGCCTGAATCAGCTGTACGGCGATTATCGCAAGCGTTTGGATGATGGACAAAAGCAGCAGCTCAAGGACGTGCAGCTGGCCTGGATCAAGTTCCGTGACCTGGCCTGTGCATTTGAGTCGGCGTCAGTGGAGGGCGGTTCAGCCTATCCGATGATGATGAACGGCTGTTTGAGCGCAAAAACCTCGTCGCGGGCCGATGAACTGGAACAGTTGAGCGCCTGTGAAGAGGGCGACCTGAGCTGTCCGGCGCCCGCTCCGTAATACGCTGCTTACTCAGCACGCCTGACGGCCGCACACCAGTTGCTGAATGGCCTGGCGCTCGCTCAGCTGGGTAGGCATGCGCAGGGTGGTCAGGGTGCCGTCGCTTAACTGGATGGCCAGCTCGGACTCGAAGTGGATGCCACTGCCGTCGACAGTGGCGTAGGTCACGCCATAGACGTTCTGGTTACTCAGCGATTGGGCGATGCTCATGGCGTTCTCCTGGTTATGGTGGCGCAGTTATTTACCGGTGTTCTGATCAGCCTTGAGTTGTGCAGCCTGTAATTTTTCGGTCTGGCGTTGGCTGCGCGCGCTGTGATTGCTGTTGAATGCCGATGCGGCAAGCAGGCTGGCGATGGCGGAAAAACTGGTCATGGTGATGCCCTCTGGTTGGTTGGGCGCAGTGCCCGATGGCTAGATCATCGGCGCGTGCACGTAATGGCAGAAGTGAATGGTGCTTATGGTGACTATCGAGCCGGCTGATAGCAGGGAAACTGCGGTGCAGCTGGTCAGGTTGTGCCTTGAACTATTGCCATGTGCCCTGTCAGCAGGCACGCTTGCGCGCTGATTAGCTAACCCTCCTGCGCCCTAGGTAACCGCCCATATGCCGCTGCAAATCTGCATCCTGGAAACCGATGTTCTTCGCCCTGAATTGGTCGACCAATACGACAGTTATGGCCGCATGTTCGAGCAGTTGTTTGCTCGCCAGCCGATTGCTGCCCAATTCAAGGTGTACAACGTGATGGAGGGGCGTTATCCGCCGGACAGCGAGCGCTACGATGCCTATCTGGTGACGGGCAGCAAAGCCGACTCCTTCGGCAGTGACGCCTGGATTCAGACACTGAAAACCTACCTGCTGGAGCGCTACAACCGTGGCGACAAACTGCTCGGTGTGTGTTTCGGTCATCAACTGCTCGCGTTGTTACTGGGCGGCAAGGCCGAGCGCGCGGTGCAGGGCTGGGGCGTGGGTATTCATCAGTACCGCTTGGGCAACAAGCCGACCTGGATGAGCCCTGATCTGGAAGACCTGACCCTGCTGATCAGCCATCAGGACCAAGTCACCCAGCTGCCGGACAATGCCACCTTATTAGCCAGCAGCGAGTTCTGCCCGATTGCCTCTTACTGCATCGGCGACCAGGTGTTGTGCTTCCAGGGCCATCCCGAGTTTGTGCACGATTATTCGCGTGCCCTGCTCGATTTGCGCCAGCAGCATATCGGCGAACCGGCCTACACCAAAGGCGTCGACAGCCTGCAGCACGACCACCAGGGGCACACCGTGGCCGAGTGGATGATGCGCTTTGTTGCTCAGGGCCGTGCCGGCCTGGCTGAATGACACGCGGTTGTATGAAAAAGCCCGGTCACTGACCGGGCTTTTTTATGGCGTGCCATCCATGGCAGCCACCCTGCGGGCCGCCGCTACGCGACGTTAAAAATCGCTCCAGACGATTTTTATAGCCAGCCATAGTGCTTGAAGCTGGCATAGAGCCCGATGCATCCGGTGGTAATAACCCCGAGTACGGCGAAATAGCCGTACTGCCAGGTGAGCTCGGGCATGTTTTGAAAATTCATCCCATAAATCCCAGCCACTGCCGTGGGAAACGCCAGAATTGCTGCCCAGGCGGCGAACTTGCGTTGGGTGATGCTTTGTCGTGAGGACTCCAGCAGCAGGCCGATCTCGAAGGCGTGGTCGGCCATTTCGCGCAGGCCGGTGAGGTCTTCCAGCAAGCGGTTGACGTGAATCGCCACATCGCGGAAGTAGGGGCGCATGTTCTTGTCGATAAACGGAAAGTCGAGGCGTTGCAGTTCTTTGCAGATTTCCGCCAGCGGTCCGATATAGCGGCGCAGCCTGAGCAGATCGCGGCGCAGGCCCTGGATGCGCTCGACATCGGCCTGGCTCAGTGGGTTTTTCAGTACGTGCTGTTCCACCTCCTCAAGCTCAAGGTGGTAGTTGTCCATCAGCGGACGGTAGTTTTCGATCACGAAGCTGAGCAGTGCGTAGAGCACGAAATCCTCGCCGTGCTCAAGCAATAGCGGGCGTGCCTCGCAGCGTTGGCGCACTTGAGAGTAGGGCGCAGACTCACCGTAGCGAGCGCTGATGATGTAGCCACTGCCGGCAAATAACTGGGTTTCGACAAAGGTCAGTTCATCGTCGACCAGAATCGGCGAATAAAGCACCAGAAACAGTGCATCGCCGAAGGTTTCCAGCTTGGGTCGGGTGTGCCGCTGGAGGGCGTCTTCCAGGGCCAGTTCATGCAGATCGAATTGCTGCTGCAGGTTGATCAGCTCTTCGGGGCAGGGCTCATGTAAGCCGATCCAGACAAAATGCTCTGGTTTTTTTGACCACTGCTTGCCTTCATCGAGGCTGATGCTCGCGACTTTCTTGCCGTGGCTGTACACGGCGGCTGCAACAACTCGACCCATGGCGATTCCCTTGGCGGATGGCTGACTTAGGCACGCAGCTTAGCGGCTTGACAGGCCCAATAGTGGCGAAGTTGCCCGCAGCGTGATGCACAGTCACAATCTAGTTGCCGAGCACTGGCTGCGGCGGCAACCGGCGTGCGGCATAAAAAAGCCCGGCGCTGGGCCGGGCTTGGTTAAGCATCTGCGCTTCAGGTGCGCTGCGTTAGCTCGGCGTCCATGGCATCGATGCACTCTTGCATCTGCTTCTGGCAGGTTTCGAGCAGCTTCGGCAGGTCATCCTGAGTCAGGCCGGCAGTAGGGATGGCTGGCAGCGAGCGGATCATGATCTCACCGCTGTTCCAGCGGTTGAGCTGCATGTGATTGACGTAGGTGCTGGCGCACACTGGGATAATCGGCACACCGGCGGCAATCGCCATTTGAAACGCACCTTTTTTGAAAGGCAGCAGCCCTTTACCCAGATTACGGGTGCCTTCGACAAAGACCCAGATGGAGGTGTCTTTGTGCTTAAGCGTTTCGGTGGTGGTGAGCATGGCCTGCTTCGCTCGAATGGCGTTGCCACGATCCAGCAGTACGTTACCCGCCAACCAGAAGAGTTGGCCAAAGAAGGGTACCCACTTCAGGCTCTTTTTGCCGATGGTCACTGTCCGTGGCGGGACCACACGGCCGAGCACATAAAGGTCATAGTTGGATTGGTGGTTGGCAACTATCACGCACGAACGCTGATGGTCGAGTAGCGGCTGTGCATCAATAGTGACGTTCCAGCGCAGCAGCCATTGCGCCGGGATACTGTACAGGCGCGCACAGAGGCGGCTGTTATCGGGGTTGAACGGACGGCAGATGCCAATTAACAGGCCCAAGATGCCGGCGAGGATAAAATGCACGCCCATCGCCAGCATGCGCAGAAGAAAAAGCATTTGGTACGCCCGTCATAGGAAAAAGGCGCGCAGTGTACGGGCGTGCACTGTTTTCGGCAATTGATGCTGATCAGAGGTCGTTACCGCTTGTTGCTCCCTCGCCAGAGCCTTGATCGGTGGCTGGCAGCAGGTCAATCGAACTGTAGCGCTGGGCCAGGCGGATGATGCTACCGTCGTGTTCAAGGGCTAGCAGGGCCTGATCCAGCTGTTGCATAAAGTCCTGTTTGTAGGGGTAGGCCTGTTCATTGATCCGGGTGTAGCCCAGGTGACCGTGTTCGCTGGAGAGCTTTGGCCCTTCAACCAGCCAGTCCAGCCCGCTGCTGGCAAACAGGCCTTCGCTGTGCATCTGTTGCAGCTCCCAGAGGATCGACAGGCGATCATTGATATACACATCGATGCGCTTGCGCCTTAGCTGCAGCAGGTTGGTACGATTGTCTGTGGCGTAGCTCTGTGTGACCTCACCCGCCGCGAGCATGGTCTTGTAGCTCGGCGCGGCGATGATATTGAAGCCTCGGTTGAGGCCGATGCGCAGGCCGACGTAAGCCCTCGGGAAATCTTCAATGGCGCGCTGCTGAGCAAGCTCGGTGCGTACGAAGGCCACCACGCTTTCCTCCAGAATCGGCCGCGAGTAATCCATCCACGGGCGTTCCAGGGGGCGATGGTAGGGCGGGAACAGGGCAAAGGCTGTGCCTTTTTCCAGCGCCGCCAGCCCGCGTGGCCAAGGCACTGGACGGATGCTGACGCGATAGTCCGGCATGCGCGCGAAGGCCGTACGCAGGATGTCGCTGTACAGGCCTTTGGCTTCACCGTTTTCGGCGTAGCTGTAGGGTGGATAACTGGCGTCACACAGCACCGTAACACTGACGGGCGTTTGCGCCTGGGCGATGCCATGCATGACCAGGTACAGCAGCCACGTTACGAGTATGCGCATACCCAATCTCCTTATCGGTTGGCGCTGGCTACACGCGCAGGTGCAGCCCGATAGATGAGCGCTCAGACCTTGAAGCGCCCGAGCAGATGGTCCTGCTGGCCGACCTGTTCGACCATCACAGCGCACTGGCGTACCTGTTCTTCGGCGCCAGCGGCCACCTCATGGCTGATGTCGCGGATATTGGTGGTGTTGCGGTTGATCTCCTCGGTGGTGGCGCTCTGCTGCTCGGCGGCGGTGGCGATTTGCAGATTCATGTCGTTGATCCGAGTGATGGCATCGCTGATGCGCCCGAGCATCTCGTTGGCCGCGCCGGCTTCTTCGGCGGTCTTGCTGGCAGTGTCGCGGCTCTGCTGCATGCGCGATTCGGCCTGCTTCACTCCGGATTGCAGCTGGTCGATCATCTGGCGGATTTCCTGGGTCGACTGCTGGGTGCGTGAGGCCAGCGAGCGCACTTCATCGGCGACCACGGCAAAACCTCGTCCGGACTCACCGGCGCGCGCGGCTTCGATGGCGGCGTTGAGGGCGAGCAGGTTGGTCTGGTCGGCAATGCTGGTGATCACCGAGAGAATCGACTCGATGTTGTGGCTGAGTTTGGCCAATTCGTTGATCGCATGGCCGGTTTCGTTCATTTCTTCGGCCAGGTGCTTGATCGCCTCGGTGGAGCGCGAGACCACGCGCACGCCATTCTCGGTTTCTTGATTGGCTGCCAATGCGGCCTGCGCCGCAGCCTGTGCATTGCGCGCAACTTCTTCGGCGGTGGATGCCATTTCCTGCATGGCAGTGGCGAGCTGATCAAGCTCCTGCAGCTGCTGCTGCAAGCGGTTGGCGGCCTGGTTGGCCTCGCTGGAGGTTAGGGCGGTGCTTTCGCGCACCTGCCTGGAACTGCCCATCACCTCACTGATCAGGCTCTGCAGGCTTTGTAGGAAGCTGTTGAACTCTTTTGAGACCTGCGAGATTTCATCGTTACCCGTGGCAGGTAGCCGGCGAGTGAGGTCGCCTTCGCCACTATTTACTTCCTGCAGAGACGTATTTAGATGATCAAGAGGCTTTAACAGGCTTTTCATCAGCACGCCGAGAACGATCAAGCTGATGACCACGCCCAGGATAGTGCCAATCACTGCTCGCCAACTCAGGGCGTTGGCCTCAGCCATAACCACCCCTTTGTCCAGCACTACGCCGATATACCAGTCCATGCCTTTGAGATTGGGCAGTGGGGTGAAGGACACCAGAAGGTCTTTGTCGTTAGTGCTGATATCTTGCAGCTCTTTATTGAGCGCAGGGCTTTGGCCATCAAACAGTTCGCTATAGCTTTTGCTGTTCAACTCGGTGTTGGGGTGGGAAATGATGTTGCCATTGCGGGTGAGCAAGAAGGCGTAGCCGGCACCATTAAAATCAAGGGTGTTAACTGCATCGGCAACAGTTTCCAGTCGGATATCGCCGCCCAGCACACCGAGAAATTCGCCGGCATTGGTGATTCGCGTGACGGCGGAAATCAGGATTTCTCCTGTGGTTGAGTCCACGTAGGGTTCGGTGAGCACGGCCTGACTACTGGCTTTACTGGTGGCATACCAGGGGCGCTGGCGACCGTCCCACTCTGGCGCAGGCTTCCACTCGTCACTGTTTTTGATCGGTTTGCCATCACTTTGCAGGGCGCCGAACACCAGAATGAACTCGTTTTTCAGCATTGGCGTATTGACGATGCGCTGGGTTTCTTCGGGGCTGTAATTGCTGTCGATGCTTTGCGCCATCAAGTCCATCAGCTTGAGCTTGGCGTTGAGCCAGTTCTCGATCTGCCGCGCCAGCGCGTTACTCGACTCTGCAATGCTTGAGGCCACCTGTTTGTGCAGGGTGCCGCGCACCTGGTTGACCTGCGCCAGTGACAGCAGGCTGGTGGTAAGGAACAGCACGATGGCCGCAGCCAGGCCAACCTTGTGGGCAATCTTCATAACATGCTCCCGACGGCAATTTCGAATAGATCGGTGAGTGCCTCTGCTCCCTGGCCTTACCTGTTAAAAGTAATACAGGTTGGCCAGATTGCTTGCGGGTTCGCCATTGTTTTGCCATTAAATGCAAAAGCCCGGCACATGGGCCGGGCTTTGCGGTGTTGCCTTGTCTGCTTACACCATGTGCTTCTTGTCCAGCTCGACTGCCAGGTCGAGGGTCTCGAGCAGCGTCTTGCGTACTTTCAGCTTGGTGTTCTTGTGCGCGGTCATGTTGATCTTCTTCATCTGTTGGGCGACTGCCAGAGCCGTTTCCATCAATTGTTCGGCGGGCACTACCTTGTCAAGGAAGCCAGCATCGACGGCGCTTTGCGGGTTGAACATCTCACCGTTGATGACCGAGCGGTGGAAAGCTGATTTGCGCAGACGATCACGGGCCAGTTCGATGCCAGCGTGGTGCATGGTCATGCCGATTTGCACTTCGTTGAGGCCAATGCTGAACGGGCCTTCGACACCAATCCGGTAGTCGGACGAGAGCAGAATAAAGGCACCCTTGGCCACCGCGTGGCCTGGGCAGGCGACGATGATCGGGAAGGGGTGGGCAAGCATCCGCCGCGCCAGGGTGGAGCCGGAGGCAACCAAGTTGATCGCATTTTGCGGGCCGGAGGTCATCACCTTAAGGTCGTAGCCGCCGGAAAGGATGCCCGGTTGGCCTGTGATGATAACGATGGCCTTGTCCTGTTCGGCACGATCTAGGGCCGCATTGAACGCGGTGATCACGTCCGGGGAGATGGCATTTACCTTGCCATTACACAGGGTCAGGGTGGCAATGCCATCGTCGAGTTGGTAGCTGATCAGGTCGCTCATGGTCCGGTTCCTTGTGCTGAAGTGCAGCAGACGTTACTCATCCGCATCGATCAGGTAAAGCACGATGGCTGACTGATGAGTCAGTGGTTACTGCTGTTATTGGCTATATAAGTGCTCAAGACAGCTGACCCTCCAGCACGTCGCAGACTTAGCGTGGCGTTGCTTCAGTCTTTTGCGTGGGCTGCTTTATTGCGGGCTGGTGGGCTTCGATGCCTTCTTGCGGTTGATCGGTTTGCTGAGGCTGTCTTTATTCAGTCGGCCCCGTGCTTTGCTCTATTACGCCAAAAATGATCTGGGAGATGTTCCGGCTGCTGACCGGTACTTGGCATAAGCACATGAATCTTCTGAAAAAATATTTTGCCTTTAACCGGCTGTTCGGCTAGATTAGCGCGCCTCGACAAACAGCAATGCTTGTCGACATCCGGTGAAGTGTCCGAGTGGCTTAAGGAGCACGCCTGGAAAGTGTGTATACGAGAAATCGTATCGAGAGTTCGAATCTCTCCTTCACCGCCATATAGATTCACGAAAAAGCCCGACTTGATGTCGGGCTTTTTCGTTTCTGCTGTTTACTGGCACGCCGAGCGCCTTTCTAAGGTGGCTCAGTGCAAAACGGAGCAGCGCATGCGCGCCACCTGGGACATTTTCTGTAGCGTTGTCGATAACTACGGCGATATCGGTGTGACCTGGCGGCTGGCGCGGCAGTTGGTGGCCGAGCATGGCCAAGCGGTGCGCTTGTGGGTGGATGACCTCGGGGCTTTTGCGCGCTTGTGTCCAGAGGCGGACGTGCAGGCTTTGCGGCAAATGCAGCAGGGTGTTGAGGTGTGCGTCTGGGCGCGCCAATGGCAGCCCGTCGCACCGGCTGATGTAGTGGTCGAGGCCTTTGCCTGTGAGCTGCCGGCGACCTATATAGCGGCGATGGCGCAGCGGCAGACGAAAATCCTCTGGCTCAACCTTGAATACCTCAGCGCCGAGGATTGGGTGGCGGGTTGCCATGGTTTGCCCTCGCTACAGTCCAGTGGCCTGTCGAAGTTCTTTTTCTTCCCCGGCTTTACTAATGGCACGGGCGGCCTGCTACGTGAGCGCGAGTTGTTGGCGCAACGGCGAGCCTTTCAAGCCGATGAAGCTGCACGTGATGCGTTCTTAGTGAGCCTAGGCGTGGAGCCGTTAGCGGGCGCGCGGCGGATATCTCTGTTTGCTTATGAAACCGATGCTTTGGCCGGTTGGTTGGATGCGTTGGCCGCTGGGTCACAACTCACGCAATTGCTGGTGCCTGAGGGGCGCATTCTGAGTAGCCTGCAAACCTGGCTCGGTGGCCCTGCGCTGCAGGCAGGAGATGCTCAGCAGCGTGGTCAATTACATATCCAAGTACTGCCGTTTATGCGGCAGGAGCAGTACGACCAATTGCTTTGGAGTTGCGACTTCAATGTGGTGCGCGGTGAAGACTCTTTTGTACGCGCGCAATGGGCCGGGCGACCGTTGCTCTGGCACATCTATGAGCAGGCTGATGGCGCGCATCTGGAAAAGCTCGACGCGTTTCTGGCGCTCTATAAAGAAGGCTTATCGGCTGATGCGCAGGCGGCGCTGGTTGCTTTATGGCATGCCTGGAATAGTAATGGCGCGAGCGCTGAAAGCTGGAAACAGCTGCTGGGAAGCTGGCCAGAGCAGGCGGAGCATGCCGAAGAGTGGTGCCTAGCACGGGCTGCCCAGACCGATCTTGCCGCGGCGCTGGTGCAGTTTTACCTAAATTGGCTATGATACGCGGCCAAGAATTCTGTAATTCCATCCAAACCCGGATATTCGTATGAAAACCGCACAAGAAATGAAGCCCAACAGTGTGGCCCTGATCGACGGCCAACCTTGGCTGATCCAGAAGGCCGAATTCACCAAGTCCGGTCGTAACAGCGCCATCGTTAAAATGAAGTTGAAGAACCTGCTGACCGGTTCTTCGACTGAAACTGTGTACAAGGCTGACGACAAGCTTGAACCGGTTATCCTGGATCGCGTAGATGTGACCTACTCCTACTTCAGCGAGCCGAACTATGTCTTTATGGACAACGAGTTCAATCAGTACGAGCTGAACCAGGACGACCTGGAAAGCGTAATGCCGTACATCGTCGATGGCATGACCGACGTCTGCGAAGCCGTGTTCTTCGAAGGCAAAGTGGTTTCGGTTGATCTGCCAACCACCATCGTTCGTCAGATCACCTACACCGAAGGTTCTGCCCGTGGCGATACCTCTGGCAAAGTGATGAAGCCGGCCAAGCTGAGCAACGGTACCGAAGTCAAGGTTGCAGACTTCTGCAACATTGACGACTGGATCGAGATCGACACCCGTACCGGTGAGTACAAATCCCGCGCTAAAGCCCCGGTCTAAGACTGGCTTTAACCGTGTGAACAAAAAGCCCGACCTAGCGTCGGGCTTTTTTATGCCTGCGTTATGTTGAACTGCATCCGTTAGTGCCGCTGTAGGCCGCTTTGCAGGGCTAAGTCCCAGGGCGCGACTGGGCCAAAGCGGGCCTTGAGAAACTCCAATAGCAAGCGGCTGCGTGAGTCGGTCTCGCGCTCCAGGCGCAGGGCGTAGATGCCGCTGGGTTCGGGTGCTGGTAGGCCGTTCTCGCAGAATAACGGCAGCAGTTCGCCGCGCAGCAGGTAATCGCTGATCAGCCAGGTGGGCAAGTGAGCGATACCGAGGCCGGCGAGTGCGCTAAACAGCAAGGCTTCGGCGTTGTTGGCGGTCATGCGCAGGCGTTTGGGTCGGCACAGCTGCAGTTTGCCGTCCTGCTCGAAGCGCCAGGCGTAGGGCGGTGCCAAGCTGTCCCAATTGAGGCCGTCATGTTCTTCGAGCTCGCTGGGGCTGCGGGGTAGGCCGCGACGAGCCAAGTACTCGGGGCTGGCGCAGACGACGCGCACCATGGGCGATAGCGCTGTGGCGACTAGGCGGGTATCGGCCAGCGGGCCGATGCGCAGCACCAGGTCGACTTCGCCTAAGTGTGTGCCCTGTAGGTCGACGAAACTGTCGATCAGCCGTAGCTGCACATCAAGACCCGGATAGGCGACCAAAAATTCGGCAATAGCGGGAGCCAAATGGCGTCGGCCGAATGGTGCGGGCGCGTCGATGCGGATTAACCCTTCCGGGGCGCTGCTTAGTGAAACGGCTTCGGCGCGGGCCAGGTGCAGCTCGGCGAGAATGCGCCTGGCCCGCTCGGCAAATGCCAGCCCGGCAGAGGTGGCGCGCACAGCATGGGTACTGCGGCTGAACAGGCTACTGCCGAGCGAACGTTCCAGGCCGTCAATGCGGCGCGCAACGGCCGAGGGGGTCAATGGGTGCCGACGGGCGGCAGCGGAGAAGCTGCCAGTTTCCAATACATCGAGAAACAAGCTGAGTTGGTCGGTCAGGCTATCGGGGTTCATGCTAAGGCCTTGCTGCGCGTTATAAGCAAAGCCATTGTGCGTTGCTGTGCGTTTCGCGGCTAGTAGCCACTGGTTAGGCTGTGAAGCTCTTCCTGGAGCGTGCCGATGACCGTGCTCGATTTTGTCTTGAACCTGCTGCTCGGACTCGTCCTTGGCACCTTGGGCGGTCTGTTTGGGATTGGTGGTGGGCTGATCGCCATTCCTGCGCTGGGCGTGCTGTTTGGCCTGGATCAACAGTTGGCTCAGGGTACGGCGCTGGTGATGGTGGTGCCCAATGTATTGCTGGCGTTGTGGCGCTATCACCAACGCAATCGAATCGCATGGCGGCATGCTTGCGCGTTGGCGGCCACGAGTCTGGTTTTTGCTGTGCTGGGTGCGGGGTGGGCGGTCACTTTGGAGGCGGAGCGCATGCGCCTAAGCTTTGTGATTTTCTTGGTGTTACTGGCGGCGTATAACTTCTCGCGCCTCTACAGTAAGCCCGCCATGTTGTCGGTGGGGCTGCGTTATCCTTGGCCCTGGCTGACGCTCTTGGGCAGTGGTGCAGGTTTGCTGGGTGGGTTGTTCGGCGTCGGCGGCGCGGTGTTGGCGACGCCCGTTTTAACCACGGTTTTTGGCACCAGCCAAGTGGTGGCGCAGGGGTTGTCCCTGGCACTGGCGGCGCCGAGCACAGCGGTGACCCTGGTCACCTATGCGGCCCATGACCATGTTGATTGGCTCCTGGGTGCCCCCTTAGCGTTGGGCGGTATGTTGAGCATCAGCTGGGGTGTGCGTTTGGCGCATGCATTGCCCGAGCGCCTGCTGCGTGCGCTGTTCACGGTCTTTCTACTGCTCTGTGCCGTGTCGCTGGGGCTTAAGCTTTAAAGCCTTCGGCGATCTGCTCGGCCAAGGTTTCGGTGACCTGGGTTTGCGTGTTGCTGTTACGCAACAGCACGATGCTGGCCGAGGGCAGGGCTGGCATGCCTTGCGCTTCGCCAATGACCTGCAAGTCCGGAGTAATAAGACTTTGCAGCTGGGCGGTAATGGCCAGGCCGGCGCTGACTGCAGCCATGATGGCCGACAGGCTCGGGCTGGTGTAGGCGATACGGAAGTTACGGCCCATCGCATCCAAGCCATTGCTGGCCCAAGAGCGGCAAAAACACTGTGAGTTGAACATTGCCAGGGGCAGGGTTTCCAGTTCATGCAGGTTGCTGTTGCGGGCCTGGGCCCACACTAGGTGCTCCTGACGCAGCAATTGACCGATCTCAGTACCAGGCTCGCGGGTGACGATCGTCAGGTCGAGATCCTGGCGTTGCAGCAGCTGGAATGACGGTTCGCAATGCAGCTCTACCTGCACCAACGGATAGGACTGAGCGAAGCGCACCAGAATGCCCTGCATAAAGCGCATCACATAATCATCTGGGGTGCCGATGCGCACGGTGCCGACCATGTGTGGCTCGCGCATGCTGTTCATCACTTCGGCATGTAATTTCAAAATACGTCGGGCGTAGCTCAGTAGCAGTTGGCCTTCGGCGGTAAGACTGAACTGGCGACCATCGCGAATAAACAGCGGACGCTGCATCACGTCTTCTTCGAGGCGTTTCATCTGCATGCTGACGGCCGACTGGGTGCGGTTAACCATCTCCGCGGCGCGGGTAAAGCCGCCCTGATCAGCAATTGCAACAAAGGTGCGCAGTAGTTCACTGTCGATACTCGGATAATTGGCCATTCATCAATCTCTGAGATGTATTGCATAAGAAACATTCGTTGGATTGATCATAAGCCCAGCGCGAGACTGTCGCCAACCCCACAAGGAGGGCGACGAGATGAAAGGTCAAAAAGGTTATGCGTTAGTTGGAACTGGGCGCTTGCTGGGTCGGCGGCCGCTTGAGGTGTTGCGTGCAGTCGGGCGCCAGCTCTATCGTTGGTGGCAGTTGTCAGAGCAGCGCCGGCGTTTATCCATGCTCGATGAGGCGGCGTTGAAGGATCTCGGCCTGAGCCGTGGCGATGTGCTGCAGGAAAGCGAGCGGCCCTTCTGGGATGATCCGCTTTCGCGTTGAACCGCTGAGTTGCAGCCCTGCGTTGTGCGGCTGCACGGCGTTGGAACTGTGCGCTAAGGGCAATGGTTAATCAGGAAACTACTTTAAAAGGAGCGTGTCGATGTCTGCCTACCAACTTGCACAGTTGAATATTGCAACGATGAAGGAGCCGCTGGAGTCGCCGAGCATGGCCGATTTCGTCGCCAATCTGGAGCGCATTAACGCGCTTGCTGAAGCATCGCCAGGCTATATCTGGCGATTGCAGGACGAGGCGGGCGACGCCACGGCGCTGCGCCCGTTTGGTGATGAGGTGCTGGTGAATCTGTCGGTGTGGCGCGATGTGCCGGCGCTGAGTGATTACGTGTACAAGTCCGCCCATACCGAGATGCTCAAGCGCCGTCAGGAGTGGTTCAGCAAAGTCAGTGCGGCGCATATGGTGCTGTGGTGGGTGCCGGCTGGGCATCGCCCATCGATTCAGGAAGCGGCCGAACGCTTGGCGCTGCTGCGTGAGCAAGGGGCGAGCGCGCAGGCGTTCAGTTTTCGCCAGGCGTTCCCTGCGCCGGATGAGCTGGTGGCTTTGGCTGTTGAGTAGCGTCGGTTGCAGCTAGCTAACGGTGGGTCGGTCTAGCGTTCTGGCGCGCTAGGCTGATCACCGGAGCGGCAGAGGGGCGATGCATCCGCTACAATGCGCGCCGAATTTGTCTTGCCCGAGAGCCTAGCCATGCCCGCTTGTCAGACCCCTATTATCGTTGCCCTGGATTTTCCGACCCGTGATGCCGCACTGGCGTTGGCTGATCAGCTCGATCCGGCGCAGTGTCGGGTAAAAGTCGGCAAGGAGCTGTTCACCCGTTGTGGTCCGGACATCGTCAACGTACTGGCCGGTAAGGGTTTTGAGGTGTTTCTCGACCTGAAATTCCACGATATTCCCAATACCACGGCGATGGCGGTAAAGGCTGCCGCTGAAATGGGTGTGTGGATGGTCAATGTGCATTGCTCGGGTGGCTTGCGCATGATGGCCGCCTGCCGCGAGACTCTGGACAAACTTTCGGGCGCCAAGCCGTTGCTGATTGGCGTGACCGTACTGACTAGCATGGAGCGTGAAGACCTTGCAGGTGTTGGCCTCGACGTCGAGCCACAGGCGCAAGTGTTACGTTTGGCCGGGCTGGCGCAACAGGCGGGGCTGGATGGGTTGGTGTGTTCGGCTCAGGAAGCGCAAGCACTGAAAAGTGCTTACCCTGCACTGCAACTGGTAACCCCTGGGATTCGTCCCGCGGGCAGTGCGCAGGATGATCAACGGCGTATCCTGACGCCGCGCCAGGCGCTGGATGTTGGCTCTGACTACCTGGTTATCGGCCGACCCATCAGCCAAGCGGCCGACCCGGCGCAGGCGTTGGCGGCGGTGGTGGCTGAACTGGCTTGAGTGCCGAGCTGGTCTCGCGGAAGTACTTTAAAAACTGTATACAATCGCTGCGTCTCGATTAGTCAGGTCATACCTATGCATCCCGCCGCCGAAGATTCGCCTCTGGGTAAATCCAGCGAATACATCGTTACTTACACCCCTTCTCTGTTGTTCCCGATTCCTCGTGCGGCCAAGTGGGCTGAGCTGGGCTTGAGTGCTGAAACGCTGCCCTACCAGGGTGTGGATTTCTGGAACTGTTTTGAGTTGTCCTGGTTGCTACCGTCGGGCAAACCGGTGGTGGCCATGGGTGAGTTCGCCATTCCCGCCGATTCGCCGAATATTATTGAGTCAAAGTCGTTCAAGCTGTATCTCAACTCGCTGAATCAATCGGTGTTCAACACTGCTGACGAGTTGGTCGTCGTATTGAAAAAAGACCTTTCGGCGGCCGCAGGTAAGTCTGTTGGCGTGCGTGTGCGCAGCCTGGGTGACGTGACGGCAGAGGGGGTTGGCAGTGCGCCAGGCAGCTGCATTGATGAGCTGGATGTGGCCATCAGCAACTATGCGCAGCCGCAACCCGAACTGCTGCGTTGTGATACGACGCGAGTGGTTGAAGAGAGCGTGCACAGCCATCTGCTCAAATCCAATTGCCCGGTTACTGGGCAGCCCGATTGGGGCACGCTGGTGGTGCAATACCGCGGTGCGGCGTTGGATCACGCCAGCCTGCTGGCCTATTTGGTGAGCTTTCGTCAGCACGCGGACTTTCATGAGCAGTGCGTGGAGCGGATTTTTCTCGACTTGCAGGGCTTGCTCAAACCGCAGCAGCTGACCGTCTATGCGCGATACGTGCGGCGCGGCGGTTTGGATATCAATCCGTATCGCAGTAGCGGTCCGATCAGCCCGGATAACCGCCGTTTGGCACGCCAGTAATGCAAAACCCCAGCTAGTGCTGGGGTTTTCTTAGACTGAGTGGATGGGCGCTTAGATACCCATATTGGCCAGGCTCTGCACGATATTGCGCAGGGTGCCGGCAAGGGTTGGGTGGCTGGCTTCAAAGCGCTCCACCGCCAGGTTCACTCCATCAATCAGGGTTGCGTCAGGAGCTGCCGCGGCCTCGCGGGCCAGTTGCAGTTCAATTTCCTGAGTCAGCACAAACAGTTCGGCGCGTTCTTCTTCAGTCAGTGGCGGTTGCTCGGCCAGTTGGTCGCGCAGGTCTTGCAGTTGTTGCTGCAGGGTGCTTGCAGGCATGGAAATCTCCCTTTAGTAATCGACAGAGTGACTGACCTTGCGCGGGTGCGGAAGGTTCTGCATACGTTTAGGGTAATCCAAGCTCGCTGGCTTTGCTTGCTTTGGATCAAGCGTCAGGTTTGCCTGCGTTCTCAGTGCGCTCACGGCTTTTCACCTTTTTGCCGGCGCTGACTGAGGTCTGCCAAGCAGGCTGGCAGGTCGCTGAGCTGGTCAATTACCGAATGCACGCCAAGTCGGTACAAATGCAGAGTGGCTTGGCTGCGTAGTCGGTCACGCTCGCCCATTGGCAGGCTTTGCCAGTCTGCCAGCGCCAGGGCGCAGAGCGGGCCGCTGATCGCCAAGCCAATGGTCCAGATACCGGCATTGAGTGCTGCTTGCAGCAGGCGCGGCTCGCCGCTGACCAGTACGCAGCCTTCAAGCTGATTGACCTTTAAGGCCATCAGACTGAGCCAGATGGCGTCGGGCGCTGGCCATGGCCGATGATTGTGATCGGGTGTGCCAGGTAGCCAGCTTGGCAGTGCACTGGCCAGGTAAGTACTGGCATCACGCGGTAATTCATCTAGCCAGGCACAAGGTACACCCTGGTTTTGCAGGCGTTCTAGCAGGGGCACAGCGGAGCCCACGGCTTCTGCATGCGCTTGAGCCATCGTGCACAGTTCTTGTTGGTAAGCTCGCCATTCCTCTGGGTGCGGTTCACGGCCAAGGGCATGCGATAAGTTTTGCGGGGCACATGCTGCCGGATAAAGGCGTTGCAGGGTGAGGGGGGCGGTACGTGCGCCGAAGTCCACTAGGCAACCGGACAAACTGAACAATATGGCGCTGAATGGGGGCGAGGAAGCAGGGGTTTGCATGGGCCGTCCTTGAAGATGGTCTAGTCCACGCTAATGTCCCTGCGTTACAACTTGATGACGAGGTTGTGTCAGTGAGGCTCTGTCGGCAACCGGACGATGATCGCATAGCCATCGATTAAGAAGTTATCAGGCGCCTACTCATCCGCTATGCTGCCAATTCGCGGTGTTGCCGCCTTATAATGCGCCACCTGATGTGGCCTCCCAATAGGTAGGCAGCCCGACTATTTTCAAGGAGTGACTGTAATGCGTGTGACTGGTGTGAGTTGGACTGAGCGATTGGGCGTGCTGCTTGCCTGTGCGGGCCTATTGTTGCTGCCTGCGCTGGCGCAAGCCAATGAGGACGACCCTTGGCAGGGTTACAATCGCTTTATGTTCCGCATCAACGACAATGTTGATGCCTATACCCTTAAGCCTCTGGCCAAGGGTTACCAGGCCGTTACCCCGAAATTTCTTGAAGAGGGTGTGCATAACGTCTTCCGTAATATCGGGGATGTGGGCAACCTGGCTAACAATCTGCTGCAAGCCAAATTCCATGACGCGGGAGTTGATAGCAGCCGCCTGATCTTCAATACCACTTTCGGCTTGTTGGGTTTCTTTGATGTGGGCAGCGCTATGGGCCTGCAGCGCAGCGATGAGGACTTTGGTCAAACCATGGGGGCTTGGGGGCTCAACAGCGGGCCTTACGTAGTGCTCCCACTGTTGGGGCCGAGCACCGTACGCGATGCCTTCGGTAAGGTGCCTGACAGCATGCTGACGGCCCCTGCGTATATCGACCATGTGCCAACCCGTAATGTCGTGCGAGCCGTCAATCTGGTGGATGTGCGTGCCAGCCTGCTCTCGGCTGAGCGTCTGATCAGTGGCGACAAGTACATCTTTGTCCGCAATGCCTACCTGCAGAATCGCGAATTCAAAGTGCGCGATGGCGAGGTTGAAGACGATTTCTGAGTCGTCGGCCTGGAGCAGTTCTTAACGTTGTGTAGCAATGATTCGTAGAGTGGCTGCCATGGATGGCGGACCATAAAAAAGGCGACCTGTATGGTCGCCTTTTTGTTTTTGAGCGTATTCAGCTCATGGAAATAATTGCCAACCCCAGCGCCTGACGGCCGTCGTCCATTGCGCTAACGCGCACCACTTCGGCCTGTGCATCCAATCCGCGTAACTCGTTATGGTCTGAGGCGATGTGGATACGTACCTTGTCGCCCATCTTCACCGCGCTCTCGGCCTCCAGCTGCATGCCGGTGCTGGACAGGTCTAGACACAGTGCGGGAATTTCTTTGCCGTCATGGTGCAGGGTGACGGGGGCCTCTAGCCGCATACGGATGTAATCGCGTTTTTCACTGTAGTCACGATCATTTTGGCTCATGGGCATTTTCCTCTTGTTATGGGGGCTGTCCTGCAGCTCTTATAACCTTGGCTGATTTGAGGTGTAAAGGCATGCTGCGACGACCGGCGCACGCTTGAATCACGTTGCGGATGGGAGTACCGTCTGCGCCTTGATGCAAGCCGAGTTCGCGCGTCCGGGCAATTGCCCTGACGCATAAGCCAACCCACACCCGGCGCAGTTTGCCTGGATACCCCATGCACAAAACCAGTGCCACGTTGCTGATAATCGATGACGACGACGTAGTGCGTGCGAGCCTCGCAGCCTACCTGGAAGACAGTGGTTTTCATGTGCTGCAAGCCGCTAATGGCTCGCAGGGGCTGGATGTCTTTCATGCAGAGTCGCCGGATCTGGTGATCTGCGATCTGCGTATGCCGCAAGTCGACGGCCTTGAGCTGATCCGTCGTATCAATGCACTGCATGTGGAAACCCCGGTGATCGTGGTGTCCGGTGCGGGTGTGATGAGTGATGCTGTCGAGGCCTTGCGCCTGGGCGCGGCCGATTACCTGATCAAACCCCTGGCTGACCTGGCTGTACTGGAGCACTCCGTGCACCGTGCGCTGGATCGCGCCAATCTGCGTCTGGAAAACCAGCGCTACCGTGATCAGCTAGAAACCGCCAACCGCGAACTGCAAGCCAGTTTGCACCTGCTGCAGGAAGATCAAAACGCTGGTCGTCAGGTGCAGATGAACATGCTGCCGATCACGCCTTGGCAGGCTGACGGCTTGAACTTCGCGCACCAGATCATTCCTTCGTTGTACCTGTCGGGCGATTTTGTTGACTATTTCCGCGTCGACGACAGCCGTATCGCTTTTTATCTGGCCGATGTTTCCGGGCATGGCGCGTCTTCGGCATTTATCACTGTATTGCTGAAGTTTATGACCACGCGTTTGCTGTATGAGTCGCGTCGCGGCGGTAATCTGCCAAATTTCAAGCCCTCTGAGGTGCTCGGCCATATCAACCGGGGGCTGATCAACTGCAAGCTGGGCAAGCACGTGACGATGCTCGGTGGTGTGATCGATCATGCCAACAATCGCCTGACCTACAGCATTGGTGGTCATCTACCTCTGCCTGTGCTGTACAGCGAAGGGCAGGCGCGTTACCTAGAAGGGCGTGGCTTGCCGGTCGGACTGTTTGTTGAAGCCGAATACAATGATCTGGAAATGGACTTGCCTGAAGCCTTCAGCTTGACGCTGCTCTCCGACGGCATCCTCGATTTGTTGCCGGGTGATACCTTGAAAGACAAGGAAACGCTCTTGCCGCAACTGATCAGTTCCGCGGGTGGCACCCTAGATGGCTTGCGCAAGGCTTTTGGGCTGGCCAATCTTGGGGATATGCCGGATGATATCGCCTTGCTGGTGTTAAGCAGGAACCTTGCATGAACCCTGGGATAAGCCCCGGTAGAATCCAGTTTGCCGAGCAAGATGGCACCTTCATCTTGAAGTTTGTCGGTGAAGTTCGTCTGACGCTGTGTTCGGCTCTGGACTCGACCATCGAGAAGATCTTCACTGCGCTGAACTTCTCAGCCATCGTGATTGATCTGACTGAAACCCGCAGTATCGACAGCACTACCCTTGGGCTCTTGGCCAAGTTGTCGATCTTGTCGCGGCAGAAAATTGGTTTACTGCCCACGGTGGTGACTACGCACGCCGACATCACTCGGTTGTTGCAGTCCATGGGCTTCGATCAGGTATTCAATATCGTCGACACACCGCTGCCGTGCCCGGATTGCCTGGATGACCTGCCATCGCAGGATCAGTCGGAAGAATTGGTGCGAACCAAGGTGCTAGAGGCGCATCGCATTTTGATGGGCTTGAACGAGTCCAATCGCGAGGCTTTTCACGATCTGGTCAATGCCCTCGAACATCATTGATGTTGGCTGTATAAACAAACGGGGCGCTCAATGAGCGCCCCGTTTGCATTTAGGGCTGTCAGGCTTGAGCGGTTAACAGCTTTTCCAGCTTTTCCTGATCGCGGGCAAACAAACGAATGCCCTCAGCCAGCTTTTCCGTGCCCATAGCGTCGTCGTTCATGGCCCAGCGAAATTGGCTTTCGTTCAGGCTCTGCTTGGCTTCGGCAGCCTTGCCCGGATTGAGCAGGCGGGCTAGTGGCTGTTGATCATCCGCCAGCTGTTGCAGCAATTCTGGGCTGATGGTCAGGCGATCGCATCCCGCCAGTTGTTCGATTTGGCCAAGATTGCGAAAGCTCGCGCCCATCACCACGGTTGGGTAGGCGTTAGCTTTGTAGTAGTTGTAGATGCGCGTGACTGATTGCACGCCTGGGTCCTCGGCGCCGACATAGTCACGGCCCTCGGCTTTTTTATACCAGTCGTAAATGCGGCCGACGAAGGGTGAAATCAGGAATATGCCAGCATCTGCGCATGCCTGGGCTTGGGCGAAACCGAACAGCAAGGTTAGGTTGCACTGGATGCCGGCCTTTTCCAGTTGCTCAGCGGCGCGAATACCTTCCCAGGTCGACGCGATCTTGATCAGTACGCGTTCACGGCCAATACCGGCTTCTTCATAAAGCCCAATCAGGCGCTCGGCGCGGCGCAGGGTGGCTTGGGTGTCAAAGGACAGACGTGCATCGACCTCGGTGGAAATCCGCCCAGGGATGATTTTGAGAATTTCACCACCCACAGCGACGCCAAAATGGTCGCAGGCCAAGCCCAGGTCGCCCTGGCTGGCCTTGACGGCGCTTTTCAGCAGTTCGCTGTAGCCCGGCATGGCAGCGGCTTTGAGCAGCAGGGAAGGGTTGGTGGTGGCATCGACCGGTTTCAGACGGGCGATGGCGTCGAGGTCGCCGGTATCGGCGACCACGGTGGTGAACTGCTTGAGTTGATCCAGCTTGGAGGTCATGACACAGCCTTGTCGTTGCAGATGCACCGACCTTACCCGAGTCAGCGGCCTTGCAGCAATTGCGCCGCTTGATCGAAAAGCACCAGCGGCTCACTGGTTTTGTGAATATCCACCGAGAGCAGTTGGCGAAAGCGTCGCGCACCGCTGAAGCCTTGGGCCAGGCCCAGCATATGGCGGGTGATATGGTGCATGCTGCCGCCTTCGGCGAGGTGAGCGGCAATGTAGTCGCGCATGCTCTGCATGGCTTCGAAGCGGCTCATAACAGCGCGCGTAGAGCCGAATAGCTGTTGGTCAACCTGAGCCAGCAGGTAAGGGTTGTGATACGCCTCGCGGCCTAGCATCACGCCATCGAAGGTTTGCAGGTGCTGCTGGCAATCTTCCAGGGTCTTAATGCCGCCATTGAGGATGATCTCAAGCTCCGGAAAGTCCTGCTTGAGCTGCGCTGCCACCTCATAACGCAGCGGTGGCACCTCGCGGTTCTCCTTGGGCGATAACCCTTCGAGAATGGCGATGCGCGCATGCACGGTGAAGCTGCGGCAGCCTGCATCGCGCACCGTACCAACGAAATCGCAAAGTTCGGCATAGCTGTCGCGGCCATTGATGCCGATGCGGTGCTTGACCGTGACCGGGATGTCGACCGCGTCCTGCATGGCTTTCACGCAATCGGCGACCAGCTGCGGATGACCCATCAGGCAGGCACCGATCATGTTGTTCTGCACTCGATCACTGGGGCAGCCGACGTTGAGGTTGACCTCGTTGTAGCCCGCTTCCTGCGCCAGTTTGGCGCAAGCCGCCAAGTCCGCCGGCGCGCTGCCGCCCAGCTGCAAGGCCAGTGGGTATTCGGCTGCACTGTGGCGCAGAAATCGCGCCGTATCGCCATGCAATATCGCACCGGTGGTGACCATCTCGGTGTAAAGCAAGGCCTGCTGAGACAGTTGGCGCAAGAAGAAACGACAGTGCCGATCAGTCCAATCCATCATGGGTGCAACGGAGAAGCGGCGCGAGAGTTTGGCTGCAGATGTGCTGGCAAGCGGTAAAGAAATATCGGGCATCGGGATCAGTCTGCTTGACGACCTGCGTAGAGGCGGTCGTGGTTCTGTGGCTACTGGTGCGCCTGCCTTGATTAAGCAGGCAGCGCCTGGGTGCGATGTGCGGCAGTTTATCAGCCTGAGTAGCGTTTTCGTTTTTTGTGCGCGGGCTGATATGTGTTCAAGGTGCGCAGATTTTATCTGGCGGGTTGGGTCGCAGGCACTTCATCGTTATGCTCTGCGCCACAAACCAGCCAGTGGGTGAGTAATGTTTAAGTCTGTTCGCGTAGTAAAGCTTCTGCCGGTTGCTCTGTTGTTTCTGCTAGGCGCTTGCTCCAGTGGGCCGCAGTTACTGCCTGAGACCAAGCGCTTACCCGAGCGGGTTGAGTTGGCTGATGTGCCGTTTTTTCAACTCAGTGATGCGCAGGGCGGGCCTTCGGCGTTGGCGGCGTTGCTCAATCATCACGGGGTGATCAGTAGTCCTGGTCTGGTGGATGAGCGCATTCAGCAAATGGCCAAAGGGCAAAGCACGCAAGCCGGGCTTGAGGCGGTGGCGCGGTCTTATGATCTGCTGGTCTATCCGCTGCCCGGTAATCTGGACGCGCTTATGCAGCAGGTGTCTGCAGGGCATCCGGTGCTGGTGATGCAGGATCGGCTGTTTGGCGGCCCCGGCTCCCAGTTTGCCGTGTTGGTAGGTTACGACCAGCGGGAGCGGACGTTGGTGCTGCGTTCCGGCAATACGCGGCGCTGGTACACCAGTTTTGCCAGTTTTGATCAAGCCTGGAGCGAAGCAGGGCGCTGGGCGGTGCTGATTCAGCCTACACATCAATTGCCGGCTCAGCCGGTTGAGCGAGTCTGGTTGCAGGCCGCCCGTGATCTGCAGCAGCAAGGCCGAGGCGATGCAGCGCAGCGTGCGCTACGCGCGGCGCGTCAGGTTTGGCCGGATGCGGCGCTGTAAAGATTTTGCGCAAAATAAAAGAACGCAAAACGGCACCCGAGGGTGCCGTTTTGTATGGGTTGTATTGTTTAGATGCCCAGCTTGTCACGCAGGGTGTAATACCAGGCGCCCAGTGCGCTGAACGGTACTTGGAATAAGCGACCGCCTGGGAATGGGTAATGCGGCAAGTCGGCAAATGCGTCGAAGCGTTCGGCCTGGCCGCGCAATGCTTCGGCCAGCACTTTGCCGGCCAGGTGTGTGTAAGTCACGCCGTGGCCACTGCAACCTTGCGAGTAATAGATATTATCGCCCAGGCGACCCACTTGCGGCAGACGCGATAGCGTCAGTAGGAAGTTGCCGGTCCAGGCGTAGTCGATCTTTACGTCCTTCAGTTGCGGGAAGGCTTTGAGCATCTTCGGGCGAATGATCGCTTCAATGTTTGCCGGGTCGCGTGCGCCGTAAACAACGCCGCCACCGAAGATCAGGCGGTTGTCGCCGGTCAGGCGGTAATAGTCCAATAGGTAGTTGCAGTCTTCGACGCAGTAATCTTGCGGTAGCAAGCTTTTCGCCAGCTCAGCAGAAAGCGGTTCGGTTGTGATCACCTGTGTGCCGCATGGCATCGATTTGGCCGACAACTCAGGCACCAGATTGCCCAGATAGGCGTTACCCGCTACGACGATGAACTTGGCTTTGATTCGGCCGTTGGGGGTGTGCACGACGGGGTTGGCACCGCGGTCAATGCGGATGGCGGGTGATTGCTCATAAATCACCCCGCCCAGCGACTCGGCTGCTGCCGCTTCGCCCAACGCCAGGTTGAGGGGGTGGATATGGCCGCCGCTCATGTCGAGCATGCCGCCGGCATAAATGTCAGTACCCACCACTTCTTGTATGCGCTTGGCATCCATCAGCTCTAGTTGGGTGTGCCCGTAGCGCTCCCAGAGCTTTTTCTGTGATTCCAAGTGCTTCATGTGTTTTGAGGTGTTGGCGGCAAACACGCCGCCGTCCTTGAGGTCGCACTGAATGTTGTACTTGGCGATACGCTCACGAATGATTCGGCCGCCTTCAAACGCCATATCGCCGAGCAGCTGTGCCTGCTTGGGCGCGCAGCTGCGCTCGATTACATCGATATCACGGCTGTAGCTGTTGACGATCTGTCCGCCATTGCGGCCCGATGCGCCGAAGCCGACTTTGGCTGCTTCGACGATGCTCACTTTGAAACCGTTCTCCAGCAGGGCAATAGCGGTAGACAGGCCGGTGTAACCGGCGCCGATGATGCACACGTCAGTCTCGACGTCGCCATTCAATTCCGGGCGGGCCGGTACCGAATTGGCTGAGGCCGCGTAGTAGGATTGTGGATAAGCTGTGTGCGCCATTTTGCAACCTCTGTTCTTTATTTTTTACGAATGGACAGATGCTACCTGAGTTAAAAATGTCCGGCTAGTGACCCGTGTGAAATATTAAACGCACTATAGAACAGTAAAAAATTCATCTATTCAGGCAGTTAGCGAAAAATATGTTGACTCTTTTTATCGCGGCCGTAGAATGCGCACCCATCGTAGGCACGTAGCTCAGTTGGTTAGAGCACCACCTTGACATGGTGGGGGTCGTTGGTTCGAGTCCAATCGTGCCTACCAGATTTGGTAGAAAAAAGGGTCGCTGATGCGGCCCTTTTTTTGTTGGGTCCTTGTTCGTAGGCCATGCCTTTGCAAGCATCCGTGCTTTTAGTTGTTGTTTAAACCTCCAGTGACTGCGGTTCGGTTTTGGTTTGGCTTACAGGCTTCTGCTTTTGTATGGCAGGTTTACCGACGAATCGCTTACTGGCTCATCCCAACCCATGTGGCCTTTGGTAGAGGTCACCACTAGGAGAGGAGGCGCCATGCCCATCATTACTCTTCCCGACGGCAGTCAGCGTCCATTCGATCACCCGGTATCCGTACTCGAGGTGGCGCAATCCATTGGCGCAGGTCTAGCCAAGGCTACAGTGGCCGGTAAGGTCAACGGTAAGCTGGTCGATGCATGTGACTTGATTGACAGCGACTCAACCCTGCAGATCATCACGCCAAAAGATCAGGAAGGGCTCGAAATCATTCGCCACTCCTGCGCGCATTTGATTGGTCATGCGGTCAAGCAGTTGTTTCCTACGGCCAAGATGGTGATTGGGCCGGTCATTGATGACGGTTTCTACTACGACATCGCTTCTGAGCGTCCTTTTACTCTAGATGATGTGGCGGCTATCGAGCAGCGCATGCAGCAGCTGATCGAGAAAGATTACGACGTCATCAAGAAAGTCACCCCGCGCGCAGAAGTTATTGATGTGTTCACTGCCCGTGGTGAGGACTACAAGCTGCGTCTGGTTGAGGGTATGCCGGATGAGCAGGCGATGGGCCTGTACTACCACGAAGAATACGTCGACATGTGCCGCGGCCCGCACGTGCCGAACACGCGCTTTCTCAAGGCCTTCAAGCTGACCAAGCTGTCCGGTGCTTACTGGCGCGGCGATGCCAATAACGAGCAGTTGCAGCGTGTGTATGGCACGGCTTGGGCGGATAAGAAGCAGTTGGCGGCTTATATCCAGCGTATCGAAGAAGCCGAGAAACGTGATCACCGCAAAATCGGCAAGCGCCTTGATTTGTTTCATACCCAGGAAGAAGCGCCGGGTATGGTGTTCTGGCATCCAAATGGCTGGACCATTTATCAAGTGCTAGAGCAGTACATGCGTGGCGTGCAGCGCGAAAATGGTTACCAGGAAATCAAGACGCCGCAAATTGTTGACCGTGTGCTGTGGGAGAAATCCGGGCACTGGGGTAACTACGCTGACAACATGTTCACCACTCAGTCGGAGAGCCGCGAATACGCGATCAAGCCGATGAACTGCCCGTGCCATGTGCAGGTGTTCAACCAGGGTCTGAAAAGCTACCGCGAGTTGCCGCTGCGTTTGGCCGAGTTCGGCTCTTGTCATCGCAATGAGGCGTCAGGTGCGCTGCACGGCATCATGCGTGTGCGTGGCTTTACTCAGGACGATGCGCACATCTTCTGCACCGAAGAGCAGGTCAAGAAAGAGGCTGCGGACTTCATCAAGCTGACCTTGCAGGTCTACGCCGACTTTGGCTTCAGTGACGTAAAAATGAAGCTTTCCACGCGCCCTGCAAAGCGCGTGGGTGATGATGCGTTCTGGGATCGTGCTGAGGAAGCGCTGGCCAATGCATTAAATGAGGCGGGCTTGCCCTGGGAGTACTTGCCGGGTGAGGGGGCTTTCTACGGCCCGAAGATCGAATTTACCCTGCTCGACTGTCTGGGTCGTGCTTGGCAGTGCGGTACCTTGCAGTACGATCCGAACATGCCGCAGCGTTTGGATGCGAGCTATGTGTCCGAGGATAACAGCCGCAAAGTGCCGGTCATGTTGCACCGGGCAATTCTCGGTTCGTTTGAGCGCTTTATCGGTATTTTGATTGAGCACTACGAGGGTGCATTCCCAGCTTGGCTGGCGCCGACCCAGGCCGTGGTGATGAATATCACGGACAAACAGGCCGATTTTGCCCTCGAAGTGGAAAAAACGCTCAATCAAAGCGGCTTTCGTGCCAAGTCTGACTTGAGGAACGAGAAGATAGGCTTTAAAATCCGCGAGCATACTTTGCTCAAGGTTCCCTATCTCTTGGTTATCGGAGATCGGGAAGTTGAGACGAAAACTGTCGCTGTGCGCACTCGTGAAGGTGCTGATCTGGGCTCAATGCCCATCACTCAATTCGCTGAATTTCTTGCGCAGGCGGTTTCCCGGCGTGGTCGCCAAGATTTGGAGTAATCATTATTAAGCGTGAAATGAGACAAGATAAACGAGCTGCACCGAAGGCCCCGATCAACGAGAATATCTCGGCACGCGAGGTTCGGTTAATTGGCGCGGAAGGTGAACAGCTTGGGATTGTGTCAATTGAAGACGCGCTTCTTAAGGCCGAAGAGGCCAAGCTGGATCTGGTAGAAATTTCTGCCGATGCAGTGCCACCTGTTTGCAAGCTGATGGACTACGGCAAATCGATCTTCGAAAAGAAGAAGCAGGTTGCTGCTGCAAAGAAAAACCAGAAGCAGATTCAGGTTAAAGAAATCAAGTTTCGTCCAGGGACGGAGGAAGGGGATTACCAGGTAAAACTACGCAACCTGGTACGTTTCCTTAGTGATGGGGACAGGGCCAAGGTATCGCTTCGATTCCGCGGCCGTGAGATGGCGCATCAGGAGCTGGGCATGGAGTTGTTGAAGCGGGTTGAAGGTGACCTGCTTGAATACGGCACCGTTGAACAGCATCCAAAGATGGAAGGACGCCAGCTGATAATGGTCATCGCCCCCAAAAAGAAGAAGTAACCAACAGGGCACGGCAGGCCTTGCGGTTATATTTATCAACTGAATGCGGAGTATCCGAACATGCCAAAGATGAAGACTAAGAGTGGTGCAGCCAAGCGTTTTCTCAAAACCGCTAACGGCTTTAAGCACAAGCACGCTTTCAAGAGCCACATCCTGACCAAGATGTCCACTAAGCGTAAACGTCAACTGCGGGGCAGCTCTATGGTGCACCCGTCTGACGTAGCAAAAGTGGCGCGCATGCTGCGCGTTCGTTAATCGGTCAAGATAGAGGAAATTACTCATGGCTCGTGTTAAGCGCGGCGTTATTGCTCGCAAGCGTCACAAAAAAATTCTGAAACTCGCTAAAGGTTACTACGGTGCGCGTTCACGCGTATTCCGCGTTGCCAAGCAAGCGGTCATCAAGGCAGGCCAGTACGCCTACCGCGACCGTCGTCAGAAAAAACGTCAGTTCCGCGCTCTGTGGATCGCTCGTATCAACGCTGGTGCTCGTGTTAACGGTCTGTCCTACAGCCGTTTCATTGCTGGCCTGAAAAAAGCGTCCATCGAGATCGACCGTAAGGTACTGGCTGATCTGGCAGTGAACGAAAAAGCGGCGTTTGCTGCGATTGTCGAGAAAGCGAAAGCCATACTGGCTTAAGTCCCCGACAATCACCGGGCTCGCCCGGTGCTAAACGTCACCAATAGGGGAAGAGCCTTAAAGCTCTTCCCCTATTTCGTATCTGGAGTTTGTAAATGGAAAATCTGGATGTGCTGGTCTCGCAAGCGCTTGAGGCCGTTAGCCACACCGACGATGTGAATGCCCTTGAGCAGTTGCGGGTTCACTATCTGGGTAAAAAAGGCGAATTGACTCAGGTGATGAAGACCTTGGGCAATCTGTCGGCAGAAGAGCGCCCGCAAGCCGGTGCGCTGATCAATGCTGCAAAAGATCAGGTTCAAGATGCCCTGAATAGCCGTAAGGCAACGCTGGAGCAAGCTGCGCTGAGTGCCAAACTCGCCGCTGAAAAAATTGACGTAACTCTATCCGGTCGTGGCCAGACCTCCGGTGGTCTGCACCCGGTAACTCGCACGCTGGAGCGTGTTGAGCAGTTTTTCACCCGCATTGGCTACGGCATTGCCGAAGGCCCGGAAGTGGAGAACGACTACCACAACTTCGAAGCGCTCAATATTCCCGGTCATCACCCTGCGCGGGCGATGCATGACACCTTTTATTTCAATGCGAACATGCTGTTGCGTACCCATACTTCGCCGGTACAGGTACGCACCATGGAGTCGCAGCAGCCCCCGATCCGTATCGTTTGTCCGGGTCGTGTGTACCGTTGTGACTCTGATATCACCCATTCGCCGATGTTCCATCAGGTTGAAGGGCTGTTGGTCGATGAGGGCGTGAGCTTTGCTGACCTCAAGGGCACTATCGAAGAATTCCTGCGGGTGTTCTTCGAGAAACCGTTGGGCGTGCGTTTTCGCCCGTCATTCTTCCCATTCACCGAGCCATCGGCTGAAGTCGATATGCAATGTGTAATGTGCAGCGGCAAAGGTTGTCGCGTGTGCAAGCAAACCGGCTGGCTAGAAGTTATGGGTTGCGGCATGGTCCATCCGAATGTGTTGCGCATGTCTGGTATCGACCCGGAAAAATACTCCGGTTTTGCTTTCGGCATGGGTGTCGAGCGCTTGGCGATGCTGCGCTATGGCGTTAACGATTTGCGCCTGTTCTTCGATAACGACCTGCGATTCTTGGCGCAATTTCGCTAGAGCCGCATGACCGTAACCGAATTGTTGAGGAGAGCAGGATGAAATTCAGTGAACAATGGCTACGTGGTTGGGTGAACCCTGCGGTTTCCCGTGACGAGCTGGTGGCGCGCCTATCCATGGCGGGCTTGGAAGTGGATAGCGTTACGCCGGCTGCTGGTGTTTTCAGTGGCGTAGTAGTGGGTGAGGTACTCAGTACCGAACAGCACCCAGATGCCGACAAGCTGCGTGTGTGCCAGGTCAGTAATGGTGTGGAAACCTTTCAGGTAGTGTGTGGCGCGCCGAATGTGCGCCCCGGCCTGAAAATTCCGTTCGCCATGATCGGCGCCGAGTTGTCGGGCGACTTCAAGATTAAGAAAGCCAAGCTGCGTGGTGCTGAGTCCAACGGCATGCTCTGCTCGGCCTCCGAGTTGCAAATCAGTGACGATAACGATGGCCTGATGGAGCTCCCCGTCGATGCGCCGGTAGGTCAGGATATTCGTGTTTATCTGGAGCTGGACGATACCAGCATCGAAGTTGATCTGACGCCGAACCGGGGTGATTGCCTGTCCTTGGCGGGCCTGGCGCGTGAGGTGGGTGCTTTATACGACGCACCGGTAACGCGTCCTGTGATCAGTGCGGTAGCGCCGAGCCATGACCAGGTGCTTCCCGTTGAGGTTATTGCTACGCAAGCCTGCCCACGTTATCTGGGCCGAGTCGTGCGTAATGTTGACCTGTCCAAGTCGACTCCGTTGTGGATGGTTGAGCGCCTGCGCCGCGCCGATGTGCGCAGCATCGATGCCGTCGTTGACGTCACCAATTACGTGATGCTCGAATTGGGTCAGCCACTGCACGCGTTCGATCTTGCTGAGATCAAGGGCGGTATTCGCGTGCGTATGGCCGAGGAGGGTGAGAAGCTCGTTCTGCTCGACGGTCAGGAAGTTAGCCTGCGTGCAGATACGTTGGTCATCGCCGACCATGGCCGTGCTTTGGCAATCGCGGGTGTTATGGGTGGGGAACACAGCGGCGTTAGCACGAGTACTCGCGATCTGTTCCTCGAAAGTGCGTTTTTCGACACCATTGCCATCGCCGGCAAAGCGCGCTCCTATGGTCTTCATACTGATGCCTCGCACCGTTTTGAACGTGGCGTGGATTGGCAGTTGGCGCGTGAAGCGATGGAGCGTGCCACGGCACTGTTGCTGGATATTGTCGGCGGTGAGGCTGGGCCGATCATTGAGGTTGTCGATCAGGAGCAGTTGCCGAGCATTGCCCCGGTGACGCTACGTGCTGAGCGTGTCGAGCAAATGCTTGGCCTGAAAATAGATGATGCCGAAATTGTCCGCTTACTGACTGCTTTGGGGTTGGGTATTACCGCTGCTGGAGAAGGGCAGTGGCAGGTCGGCGTCCCGAGTCATCGTTTCGATATCAGTCTGGAAGTTGATCTAATCGAAGAGCTTGCGCGGCTATATGGCTACAACCGCTTGCCGGTCCGCTATCCGCAAGCGCGTCTAGCTCCACAGGCCAAGGCTGAAGCTGCAGTCGAGCTGCCTGCGTTACGCCGCTTACTGGTTGCCCGTGGTTATCAGGAGGCGATCACCTACAGCTTTATCGATCCAAAACTGTTCGAGTTGTTCAATCCAGGCGTTGCGCCGCTGATGCTGGCCAATCCGATCTCCGCAGATATGGCAGCAATGCGCTCTTCTTTGTGGCCGGGTTTGGTCAAGGCGCTTGAGCACAACCTTAATCGTCAGCAATCACGTGTGCGTCTATTCGAAAGTGGTCTGCGTTTTGTTGGTCAGCTCGAAGGGCTGAAACAAGAGCCGATGCTGGCGGGTGTTATTTGTGGCGGACGTTTGCCAGAAGGTTGGGCTCACGGCCGTGATGACATCGACTTCTATGATGTGAAAGCGGATGTCGAAGCGTTGCTTGCCAGTGCTGGCGCAAGCGCTAGTTTTGACTTTGTGCCGGGTGAGCATGTGGCTTTGCATCCAGGGCAGACTGCCCGCATCGAGCGAGAAGGGCGTCTTGTCGGCTTCCTTGGGGCGATGCATCCTGAGCTGTCTAAGGCGCTAGGTCTGGATCAAACGGTGTTTATGTTCGAACTGGTACTGGGTGAAATCACTCATGGCCGCATGCCGCAATTTCATGAATTGTCGAAGTTTCCGGAGGTGCGCCGAGACTTGGCCTTGCTGGTCGATCGTGATGTGCCTGCACAGGAGTTACTTAACGCTATTCGTGAAGCCGCAGGCGAGTGGTTGACTGACCTCAAGCTATTTGACGTGTATCACGGTAAAGGCATTGATCCAGATAGAAAAAGCCTTGCCGTTGGCTTGACCTGGCAGCATCCATCGCGCACTCTTAATGACGATGAGGTGAGTACCACAACGCAAAATATTCTCACCTCCCTGGAACAAAGGTTCAACGCCACGTTAAGGAAGTAGCGTATGGGGGCTCTGACGAAAGCTGAGATGGCGGAACGTCTGTATGAAGAGCTGGGCCTGAATAAACGGGAAGCCAAGGAGTTGGTGGAGCTGTTCTTTGAGGAGATCCGCCAAGCGCTGGAGCTCAACGAACAGGTCAAGCTCTCGGGGTTCGGTAACTTTGATCTGCGCGATAAGCGTCAGCGCCCCGGTCGCAATCCAAAAACAGGAGAGGAAATTCCGATCACGGCTCGCCGTGTGGTGACTTTCCGTCCAGGCCAAAAACTTAAAGCCAGGGTCGAAGCGTATGCTGGAGCCAAGTCATAACGACGAATTACCAGTAATACCCGGTAAGCGCTATTTCACCATTGGTGAAGTGAGCGAGCTTTGTGCAGTAAAGCCGCACGTATTGCGCTATTGGGAGCAAGAGTTTCCTCAGCTCAATCCAGTTAAGCGGCGCGGCAACAGGCGTTATTATCAGCGTCAGGATGTGCTGATGATTCGTCAGATCCGTGCGCTTTTGTACGATCAAGGTTTTACCATCGGCGGGGCGCGCCAGCGTCTTTCTGGTGATGAAGCTAAAGATGACAGTACCCAGTACAAGCAATTGATCAAGCAGATGATTACTGAGCTTGAGGATGTACTGTTAGTGCTTAAGAAATAGCTACCTTCTCAAAAAGTTTCCACATTTCAAAAGCTTAATGTATAGTTCGCGGCGTTTCCGGGTGTCCGGGAATAGATTCACGCCTAGTCGGGGCGTAGCGCAGTCCGGTAGCGCACTAGCATGGGGTGCTAGGGGTCGAGTGTTCGAATCACTCCGTCCCGACCATATAATTCAAGCATTAGAGCCTGGTCAGTGATGACCAGGTTTTTTTGTGTCAGGGGCTTTTGCGGGGCTTTTTTCATCCTGCCTTCCTCCTCAGTATTGTCAGCGCCGGCCCACGTGGGTCGGTAGCCGATATATTGTTGGCTTCATCAATCAGCTTGCCCAGCTCTGCACCCGAGTAGTGGCTGGTGATGCTGCCGTTCTTGTGGCCTAACAGGGCTTTCCTGTCTTCCTCAATGACTCCTGCGGCCCTTAGTCTTCGACCGAAGGTGTGCTTCAGGTCGTGGACGCGTATCTAGGCGAAGCCTGCGGGAGCGGGGCGCGGATCTTGGACGTAGTCGGCCAGCGAGGTATGGCAGCCGCAGTATTCTTCCTCAGCCGCTTTGCGCGCCTCGTCGATATCGTTGAAGTGGGTGAGTAGGGCGCCACCGAACTCAGGGTAATCCTCGTAGGCAATGAGGACGCGCATCTGAAAAACCTTAGCTTCTTGATGCCTGGCAGGTCGTGCATCTCTCGCTCTTCTACGACTTGCTGTGCACGGCTGTATACGGCACACGGGCGTATGACCGGGATCAGTGGTCAGGCCAAGCCACTATGGCTTGGCCAATCAATGGCATTCAACGCCTAGAAGAGATCACTGCGCCGCTACTGATACGCGCTGGTGAAGCCATGGGGATCAAGCCAAAAACGGCCCGGGACAACACCGGAAACTTGTAGACGGTGTGCGCATAGCCGCACCGAAGCTGCTGGATGAGGTAATTCAACAGAATGCAGAGCTCCTGCAGGATAGGCCGGAGCTTAAGGCCACATTAGGGGACGAAGTCCGGCTGTTGAGGAGCATTACTGCAATCGTCATCAGTGAGATGATGGCTCAACTGAATGAAGGCCTGTAAGACCTCCATAGTGATCACAGGAACTGAGAGCAGGCAGGTTCGACCCGGAACATAGCCCAGCCACCTTTGGCCACTGGGCTTTTTGCCATTGGTGTTGGATTAAATAATCTTCACTCCGCTTTCTGGGACAAACATAAAGCAGTAGAAGCCGTACTCAACCAACAGCTCGCGGCTGTCGGTGCTGGAGACCGGACCTTGGTTGACTTGCCAGTTGGCTGTCACGGGGTTATTGATCGGGTTACCGGCAAAATCGAAGTTGGTCACTTGGTCGGAACCGTCCTTCTGCGACCAGCTGTCGCAAGCGCCGGATGAGTTGTCACAGCGCGCCCAATGGTAGTCGCCCGGCCAGTTGGCATCACCCGCCGTTGAGACCATCAGCGCGACAAAGTGTCCGCCTAGGTAGCCAGCCCCCAAGTTGCTTGGCGGCTGTGGATTAGTGCCCTGCTTGCTGGACTTGAACGCAAGCAGCTGTTCGAGGCTGGTGCCGACCAGCTCCAGCCCGTCCTTAACTGCGTAGCTGCTGACCAGCGCTCCCAGATCGGAGAAGGGCTGTTGAAAGTTTGCGGCGGTGAGCAGATAGCCGCTCTGCCGCCCTGGCTGAGGAAAGGTGTTCGGGGTGATGTTGCAGCCGTAGGCGTAACAGTTGTTGTTGGGCTGGAACCGGAATGACATGAAGTTGCCCTGGCAGTCCCCTGCGGGGTCGTAGCGACCGGCTGCCTCTCCATATACTGTGGCCGAATATTGTGGCACGCCGATGGTTTTCTGTTCGGGCACACTAATATTTACTGGGATAACCGTGGGGGCGATGTAGTGCTCGTCCGGTACCGCGCCCAGTACTGAGGCTCTGGTGGTTTGGTGAAAGAAATCCTGGGGCGCAATAACACCGCTGAATTTAAAGGGACGTGCTGAGCTGCTCATGGCGTATTCCTTTTCGCTGGGTGGATTGGGACTAAGGGTAGAGCTGGCTGGCGCTGACCATGCTGGAGTAGTTGTACACCTGCATGGTTAGGCTGTTGCTTGGCGCAGAACTCGCGTAATGGCCGCTAATAACCAGGCGCGAAGACGCACCGCCAAACTGGCCAGTGTCGCTGGCCCAGATGGCCTGGTTGTTGCGGTTGTAGAACACTAGGTTGCCGTCATCCTGCATGCGCAGGCGACCTGGCAAATCACTTGGCTGGAGTGTGATGGGGAGGCGCCACAGTGGCGTGTCCTGGCCGCTGGCTCGCAGTAGCGGACCTTGGTCTGGGGTGTTGGTCAGGCTGGCGCTGCCATCCAGGGCGCTGATGCTCTGGTTGGGTAGCAGTTCGGCGTTGATCCGGCTGTCGAGGTAATTGACGCTCTGCATCTCGCCGGCCAGGTTGGTTTGCAGCAGGGTCTGCACCTGCTGCCGCGTCCAGCCGTTGGCTGCGGCGGCTGCCATCAGAATCATCAACTTTGCCAGGGCGGCCATGGGTGTCATGTCCGCTGGCGCCAGGGCGCCTACTTGCGGGAGCCAGGCGCCTGAGGCATAGGCGCTGTTGTTCACCGTGCCAGCCAAGACCTGGGTGCAGTCGACTAGGTTGACGCTGCTCTGGTTGGCCTGACTCAGCGCCTGGTAGATGGCCCCGGCGCTGGGTGTGTCCGGGTTGCCGGAGGGGAAATTACCTTCGCCATAGGACTCCAGAATGATGCCGCGTGCCCCGGCCGTAACCACAGCGTTTATCAGCGTGGCGAGAAAGGCGCTGGGTGGTGAGATGCTGTAGGGCGCGGGGAATGCGTTCAACTGAACAATCGGAAAATTATTGATGCAGGCCGTTATTTGGTTGAGCTGGTTTTGCTGGCCGGCCATTACGCTGGGGCTCTCCAGGCTTAGGCTCGCGTGCACGGGGCCGGGCAGGCAGGCTGCGTTGTTAAGCGTCAGACTGATGCCATATTCGGCCAGGGCCGGGTAGTTGGGAGATGAGAAAGCATCGAACTGGCTTGCGTTGGTTTTAACCACGCGGTTGCCGCGGTAGAGGTGGTTGTGAAAGTACACGCCCACCTCGGCAATACCGCTTTGTGCGGCCGCGACTGCGCCACAGAGGTTCTGATAAGCGTCGGTGTTGAAGTTCAGGCTTAACGCTTGGTCGCTGCTGGCCTGGTAATACAGCGGCACCTGCGAGCCGGTGATGATCACCGGCTTGTTCAGCACAGCGGTGGCATAGCCATTGGCGTCGAAGCTGTTGAGCAGAAACGCCAGCGCGGCACCCGAGAAGTCCATGCTGTCGGTACCGTGGAGAATGACGAAACCGTCGTAGGCGGCGTAATTGTCCAAGACACCTTGGGCCATGATGCACCAATCGGTGGGTTGCAGATTGGTGCTGTCCAGGGTTTTGCTGGCCGACTCGGGGAAACTGATCTGGGTCAGATAGCCGACGCTGAGGTCAGGGAATTGCTGCTGCAGGATTGGGTTGAGCAACTGCTCACTGGCCGCTGCAAAGGCCGTGGCACTCATCGGTGCCAGCGGGTCGCCGACGCAGCTGATAGTCCCGCCGGTATTGATAATCGCGATACGCATAGGGTGCCTCCTGGCAAGTCTCGGTCGTGGCTTAACGTTGGGTCAGCAGGACCTGGCGTAGCCGCACGAAACTGGGCGCAGTAGTTCGCTTCAAGTGCTGGGCGCTGAGACTGACCACAGGGGCCATAGCGATGGCGAAGGCGGCACCCAGCTTGAGTTGGTCGGAGAACCAGGGGGCCTCGTAGGCCGGGGTGGTCGACCAGTTCTGCCGGATTTCTTCGCTCTGCAAATTGACGATGTTGCTGAACGCCGTGTTGGGGTCTTGCGGGTCTTTGCGAAACTGCAGGGCGATTTCCGCTAGTTCGACCAGTTCAGCATGGGTAAAGGGCAGGCCGGCGTCGCGAATCTGCACGGGCGGCTGCTCCTGGCGACGCATGATGCAGTACACCGTTTGCCCGCCGCAGGTTGGATCACGCTGGTACAGCTGCAGGTCGTAGGGTTGGTTGGTGGCCACGGCGCTGCCATCGCCGGAGTAACTCACGCCGAAATCGCCACGGTTGTCCTGCCGAGGGTCACCCTGCAAAAGCGCCAGTTCGCATTTCACGACACGGCTGCCGAGTTGGTCAATACGGGCCTGCAATTGGCTGGCATTGGCCTGGGCGGTGCTGTTGTCAGGAGGGTTCGCACCTTGAGCGAATACTTGCCAGCTGTTGGCGGGCTGGGCGGCGATCAGATCGAAGAAGGCGTCGATGCAGGCAGGGCTGTCGAGGTGGGCCAGGGTCAGGCTGTTGCGGTCATCGAAGTTGCTGACCACAGCGGTGATGATGCAGGAGGTGGCACTGTCGGAGTAGGCCGTCAGCGGGGTGTCCGTCAGCACGAAGGTCTGGTAGTTGCCCTGGTCGACATAGAAGAACCCTTGCGTGGGTGGGGCAATAGACGATTGGTCGGCGAGCTTGAGGCTGATGTCGATGGGGCTCATGACAGGATCTCCGGAAACAGGCTGAGGGGGTTGGTCTTCGGGTTGCCGTTGATCTGGTACTCACACTGCGCGCTGCCGGCACTGGAACTGAACAGCGCGCTGGCCTGGGTGTGAAATTCGATGCCCAGGTAGTCAGTTTCACGGCAAATCGAAAGCTCTGTTTCTCCGTAGTACTGGTCGCTGAGCAGGGTTTTAATGCCCTGATTGCTAGGGTCGACTTGGAGAATGGTTTCGGCGCGCTGCAGGCGCAGGTAGGTGCTGTGATTCGCCGCGTAGTCCACGGCATTGGGTTGCAGGCGAAAATTGTTGGTTGAAACGAAGAAACCACCCGTTCGCTTGATCAGGCGCACCGAGTCCTGGTTAAACGGGTTGGGCATGTACTCGATCAGAATGCTGATCGGCTGCGTCTTCTGGGGATCTGCCCAGCCGCTGATCAAGGAAATGTCCGGTGCTGGAAATGGCGTGTTGCCGCCTGTGTTGCGATAGAAATCAATCAGGCTTTGCGCCGCCTCGGTGGCGCTGGTATGGCTGCTGATGCTGGCCTCGTAAGCGGCAAACAGGGCCTCGGCTTGGGCGCTGCTGGCGTAATAGTTGGCCGCGGTGGTGGTGTAGGTGTCGGCGGCGACAAACGCTACGCCATGGTCATTGACCCCGGCCCAGATCCCCGCGCTGCCCTGGCGCGTCATGGCTATATAGCTATTTACGCCATTGCTGCCGGCCCGCACATCAGGCGAGTTGAAGACGGTGACAGGGATCAGGTCACACTGTTTGAAGGTGTGGATGCTGCCGCCGTCAAAGACGGTTCCGATGGTGCACATAGGGAGTTCCTTTCCTGTTTGCGAGATAGGGACGAGCGCGCGCAATCGGTCTCAGGCATAGGGTGAGCCGACAAAGCGCCAGGGGTGATTTCTTACGATAGGAATAGTTTTGGCGGTGCAGAACCGCCAAAAGAAAGCGAGAGGCAGAGGCGCGGCCTTGCGCATGGGGGACATAGCTCGAACTCCTTTTCAAGGTTCCCAGAGCGTAGTCCAGTCTGTGTGGATGCCAAGTATCCGGACAGGCTGGACTACCTGAAGCCTGAGGTTTCTACGAAATTATGAGCGATTCAGTTTAGGGCTGAGAGCTAGGGGGTAGCAGGGGTGGGGGAGGTGTGGCGCAGAGTCCCTGAGCTCCTCAAGGACTTTTGCGGGGAAACGTTGACAGTCGTTAGATTTCGTGGGGCTTCGGAGCTGTTCGCTGGCGTCATTTGTAGGTCGTATGCTTATTGCGCCCGATCGAGTGTTCATGCTTCGCGCCAGGCACATCTTTTGCTGATTGATACTGAAGGAAAGTCTTAATAAAGGATTGACCTTCTATAGTTAATCCCTATAATTCGCACCTCTTCAGGCGTACGCGGCTCCTTAAACTCCTTGTAAAACAAGAAGTTAGATTTAAAAGAGGGGTTGCAAAGCAGCGAAAGCT